>JAFMQQ010000425.1 GCA_017354595.1 Micromonosporaceae bacterium | reverse complement strand
TGTCGCACAGCCAGTCGACCAGGGTGGTCAGGTTCCGCCAGGCCTCGTACGACAGGCGCAGGCCGCCGGCGTCGGCCAACTGGATGGAGTTGAGCGCCTCGCCGTAGATGTCGAGTTGCAGCTGCCCGGCGGCGTCGTTGCCGACCCGTACCGGGCTGGACCCGAGGTACCCCTCCAGGTGGTCGAGGGTCTGCACCGCGAGATCCGGCGAGCCGTCGACCCGGTACATGGCCTGCAGCTGGCGCGACTGCGCGGCCGCCTCCCGGACCCGATCGTTGAGCCACTGCAGGAACCCGCGCGCCTCGTCGGTGAAGCCCAGCCCGAGCAGTGCGTAGACCGAGAACGACGCGTCCCGGATCCAGGTGAAGCGGTAGTCCCAGTTGCGCTCCCCGCCGACGTCTTCGGGCAGGCCGGCCGTTGGCGCGGCGACCAGCGCACCGGTCGGTGCGTACGTCATGAGCTTGAGCGTCATGGCGGAGCGTTCGACCATCTCCCGCCAGCGGCCGCGGTACCGGGACCGGGTCAGCCAGCAGCGCCAGAAGTCGCGCGTCTGCTCGAAGAGCGCCTGCATCTCGTCCGGCGGCACCACCCGGGCCGGCCCGTCCGGCGCCGTCTCCAGGACCATTCCGCCGACGTCACCGGCGACGAGCCTCGCGTACGCCCGGATCCCGTGCTCGGTGCGGACCAGGTCACCCTCCCGGACCAGCCGGCGATCCCGGCGGGACGGGTTGACATTCATCGTCATCGACGGCCCGCGGAACCTGGCGCAGCCGTCGCCGAGCTGGATCTCGACCGGTTCCCGGCCGTACCCGAACCGGGGTTCGCACTCCACCCGGAACCGCATCTCGCCACGGACCACCCGGATCATGCGTACGATCCGGTGCCGGTCGGTGGGCCGCTCCCCGGCGATCGGCATGAAGTCGACCACCTCGCCGACGCCGTCCTGGCTCAGGAACCGGGTGATGAGGATCGGCGTACCCGGCAGGTACAGCTGCTTGGTCACGTAGTGGCCGCCCTCGGGCGCGATGCAGAAGTGGCCGCCGTGGTGGCGGTCGAGCAGCGAGGCGAAGATGCTGGGCGAGTCGAACCGCGGTGCGCAGAACCAGGCGATGGTCCCGTCGGTCCCCACCAGCGCCGCCGTCTGGAGGTCCCCGATCAGGCCGTGATCGCCGATCGCCCGGTACGGATCCATGGTCGTCCCCCCTCGACTTGGCCTACCGCGACGCGCTTCCCTCCATGATCGGCGGTCGTACCGGCCGGCAAGCCCGGAACGCGAGAACGCACGCTCCGTAATGGGGCCAACGGGACAGTAGTGAAGAAATGATCTCCTTGCGGAGCATTGTGCCCGGGGCGGGACTCGAACCCGCAAGCCTCGCGGCGGCCGCTTTTAAGGCAGCTGTGTCTGCCGTTTCCACCACCCGGGCGCTGCGCACACGGTAGCTGTTCGACAACCCTCCGCGCGCCAACCGTCCGGCTAGGTCAAACCAGCCCCACGGGGGCTACCCGCCAACCCTCGGTGTCACCTCTTCGAAGCCCTCGCGTGGTTCGTGCAGTTCACCCAGGGCGACGACCTCGCGCTTGAGGATCAGAGCGAGCGTCCAGTCGATCACTACCCGAACCTTGCGGTTGAAGCTGGGGACGCGCATCAGGTGGTACGTCCGGTGCATGAACCAGGCTGGTAAACCCTTCACCTTGATGCCGTACACCTGGGCGACGCCCTTATGCAGGCCGAGACTGGCCACCGAGCCGACGTACTTGTGCCGGTACTCGTGCAGCTGCTGGCCGCGCAGCACCGCGACCAGGTTGTCGGCGAGCACCTTCGCCTGGCGTACCGAGTGCTGCGCGTTGGGTGCGCAGAGGGTGCCGGGCGGGCCGGTGAGATCGGGTACCGCCGCGCAGTCGCCCGCGCTCCACGCGCCCTCGATCACCGCCCCGCCGGCATCGGTCACCTGCAGCGTGGCCAGGCAGCGCAGCCGGCCCTTGTCATCCAGCGGCAGGTCGGTCGCGGCGAGCATCGGGTTGGCCTTGACGCCGGCGGTCCAGACGATGGTGTCCGCCTCGAAACTGTCGCCGTCGGAGAGCTTCACCACACCGTCCACACAGGACTCCAGCCGGGTGCCGAGCCGGATGTCCAGTCCACGGTGGACCAACTGGGTGACCGTGTACGCACCCATGTCCGGGTCGACCTCGGGCAGGATCCGGTTGGTCGCCTCGACCAGTACCCAGTGCATGTCCTGCGGGCGCAGCTCGTCGTAGTAGGTCAGCGCATCCCGCGCCATGTCCTCCATCTCGGCCAGCGCCTCGATGCCGGCGTACCCGCCGCCGACGAAGACGAAGGTCAGCGCGCGCGCCCTGGTCGCCGGGTCGGTGGTGGTGGCCGCCACGTCCAGCCGCTCCAGCACCTTGTTGCGCAGGTAGATCGCCTCGCCGATGTTCTTGAAGCCGACCGCCTGCTCGCGCAGGCCGGGGATGGGCAGCGAGCGGGAGACGCTGCCCGGCGCCAGCACGATGTGGTCGTACCCGACCTCCCGGGCCGGACCGATGATCGGCTGTACCGTCGCCACCCGGCGCGCGTGTTCGACCTTGGTCACCTCGGCGGCCAGTACGGTGCACCGGTTCAGTTCGCGCCGCAGCGGTACCACCGCGTGCCGCGGGGAGATGTTGCCGGCCGCCGCCTCGGGCAGGAATGGCTGGTAGGTCATGTGCGGCTGCGGATCGACGACCAGGATCTCGGCCTGATTCGACCGCAGCCGCTTGGAGAGCTGCAGCGCGGCGTAGAGCCCCACGTGTCCAGCTCCGACCACCAGGATTCGCACCTGGCAATCTTCCCAGTCAGGGTCGCTTTGCTGCCAGTGACGCGAGATACCCGGCGAGTGCGGCCATCACCGCCAGCCCGAGCAGCGAGGCGAGCAGGTACCGCCCGGAGCCGACCCAGCCGGTCGCCGCGACCACGAACAGGGCCAGCGCGGCGGTGAGGACCAGTATCAGCACCACGCGCAGCAGCCACCGGACGAAGACCTCGACCGCGACCAGGCTGTCGTACGGCAGCACGGCGGCGAGCGCGGCCAGCGAGTGGACCAGATAGATCGCGCCGGCCAGCAGTACCAGCCGCGGATAGGTCACGCCCTCCTGGAAGCTGGTGGTAGCCAGGAACCAGCCGAGGACGGCGGTCAGGATCGCGAGGCTGGGCCACGGGCCGCGGGGCAGGAACGCGGGCATGATCGCGACCAGGGCGAGCAGCAGCGCCGGCCGGCCGAGGGTGACAGCGGCGGGCCAGGCGACCAGCTGGGCGACCAGAGCGGCGGCGAAGACGCCGCCGCGGGCCAGCGCCGGACCGGCCGTCATCCGGCGGACCATGGTGTGCAGCCGGGCCACCCGCGAGGCGATGCCGCCGCCGATCTCCCGGAACTCGTCCAGAATCAGGCTCACCGCGAACCCCCCCACCGGCCCAACCCCTGCCGGGACAACTTCATTGAAGTTGTGCTTATCGGCGCAGCCATAAGCCCAACTTCAATGAAGTTGTGCCGGGCGGTCGCGCTCACCGCGTCACCGCCTTCGGGCCGCCGGCGAGCCGGGCCACCTGGCGCAGTACGGCGTCCAGGCTGCCGGTACCGGCCCAGGCGACCACCGGAACGCCGTGCTCGCGGAGCAGGCCGATGGTGTTGTCCCGCTCCAGGCGCCACAGCCGGGCGCCGATCGTGCCCCAGCCCGGGTGGGCCGGCAGCGGCAGGTCGGGCGGGAAGGTGTCCACCGCCACCACGAACCGGCCGGACCGGGCCAGCCGCGCCACCATCTCCGCCGACCGCGTGTCCATCAGCGGGGTGAGCACCACGACCAACGC
>JAFMQQ010000424.1 GCA_017354595.1 Micromonosporaceae bacterium | reverse complement strand
GCCGACCGCCTGGGCCAGCGCCGGGCGCAGCGCTTCGGCGCAGCGCACCACATCGAGTGCCCAGCGCGCGCCATCCGGTAGCGAAGGCCGCTGCCCGGCCGGTCCCGGCGAGCCGACCAGCAGGCTGGCCCGGCCGGCGTCCTGCTCCTTCAGCAGCCGTACCGCTGCCGCGACATCGTCCACAGTGGAGACTGCCACGGCGTCGGCGAGCGCACCGAGCGCAGCGGCCAGCGCCGCCTCGTACCCGGGATCCACGGCGAGCAGCGCCGCGACGCTACCGAGCAGGCCCGGTACCCGGTCGGTGGCGGCGAGCAGAGCCCCGGCACCGTCCTTGCGCCGCAGCCCGAGCGCGAGTGCCTCCTCGCGCGCCGCCCACTCGGTGACGGTACGCTCCACCGCACGCTCCACATCGGAGAGTTCCTTGGCGCGCAGTGCGGCGGCGTCATGCTCCTGGGTCGCCTCGGTGTGCCTGGCGACCAGCTCCGCATCGCCCTCGTCGAGGTACTCCGCCGCCTCCTGCGCCTCGGCGTACTCCCGCTCGGCCAGCTCGGCCCGCTCCCGGGCCTCGTTCCAGGCGCCGGCGTGCCGGGCGATCTCGTCGTCGAAGGCGGCGGCCCGGGTACGCGCGGCGTCCACCTGGCCGGAGAGCTTGGCCAACTCCTCCCGCTGGTCGGCGATCGCCTTGACCGCGGCGACCAGAGCCTTCTCCGCCTCGGCCAGTTGCCGCTCCAGACCCTGACGGCGCTCCACCGCCTCGGCCAGCCGGGCCTGATCGGCCTGCAGCGCCTCGCGCAGCCCGGTCTCCTGTTCGCGTACCCGCTCGGCTTCGGCGGCCAGCTCGTCGGGGTCCCGGCCGGGCCGCTCCTCCTCCGCCGAGGCGGCCAGGTGCCGGTGCCGCTCAACGGCCAACTGCTCGGTGGAGCGGAACCGCTCCTGCAGCGCGGAGAGCTGGTACCAGGTCTCCTGGGCCTTGGCCAGTACCGGCGCATCGGCCGCGTGCTGCGTCTCGAGCGTGGCCAGCCGGGCCTGTACCGACGCCAGCTCCTGCTCCACCGACCCCCGCCGGTCGCGCAGCGCCGACTCGTCGGCGACCTCCTTGTCCAGCGTCTCGCGCAGCGTGGTCAGGTCGTCAGCCAGCAACCGCAGCCGGGCGTCGCGCAGGTCGGCCTGGATGCCGGCGGCCCGCCGGGCCACCTCGGCCTGCCGGCCCAGCGGCTTGAGCTGGCGGCGCAGCTCCGCGGTCAGGTCGCTGAGCCGGTTCAGGTTGGTCTGCATCGCGTCCAGCTTCCGCAGCGCCTTCTCCTTGCGCTTGCGGTGCTTCAGGACGCCGGCCGCCTCCTCGATGAAGGCCCGCCGGTCCTCCGGCTTGGCGTGCAGGACCGCGTCCAGCTGGCCCTGCCCGACGATGACGTGCATCTCCCGCCCGATACCGGAGTCGGAGAGCAGCTCCTGGATGTCAAGCAGGCGGCAGGAATCGCCATTGATCTCGTACTCGCTCTCGCCGGAGCGGTACATCCGCCGGGTGATCGACACTTCGGTGTATTCGATCGGCAACGCATTGTCTGTGTTGTCGATGGTCAGGGTGACCTCGGCGCGCCCCAACGGCGCGCGGCCGGCGGTACCGGCGAAGATGACGTCCTCCATCTTGCCGCCGCGCAGCGCCTTGGCCCCCTGCTCACCGAGGACCCAGGCGATGGCATCGACCACGTTGGACTTGCCGGAACCATTGGGGCCCACCACGCAGGTGATCCCCGGTTCCAGCTTCAACGTGGTCGCGGAGGCGAAGGATTTGAATCCCTTCACCGTCAGGGTTTTCAGGTGCACGGGTCTCCGGGTCTGTCGGGTTACGTCGATCTACGCCACCTTGGCGAGGGTACCCTTGCGAGGCTCACGTGGCGCGGCCGCGCGCCGCGTGCCGTGTGCCATTCGCCCGCACACGACTGCGCGCCGTAACCCCTTCGTGTCGGGGTAGCGGCGCGCTGCTTGTGTACTGGACGACGCGTGCCTCGGCGGAATCGGAAGTTACCGCCGGCGCGCGCAGCGCGCCGGCGGCGGAGTGTCAGGTCAGCGCCGGCTCAGGCAGCCGGAGCAGCTCGTCCTGCTCGGCGGTCGCCGCCGCCAGGCGATCATTCTCGGCTCTCAACCGAGTGACCTCGAACTCCAGGGTCCGCACCTTCGCACGCAGGTGGGTGACCTCGTCGAGCAACCGCCGGTCGGGCGCGCTGCCCACGTGGCCGTAGAGGGCCTTCGCCATATCGTCTCCTTGTGATGCGCCGCCGGTTGGCCGGCCAACGCGCGCTCGCCACATCCGCAGATCCGCCGCATGCCCATGCGATGAACGCATGCAAGCGTGGTCGAGCGCGACTGGCGACCCTCCTATACTCCGCCGCGCACCCCCCACCCGTCAAGCCACACGTTGAGCCGAGTCGACTCAACACTAACGGCCGTACCACCGCGCCGGTTGGGTCGTTTCCCCTCACGGGGTGAGCAAGGTGCGTGTGGTCCTGGTCCATGAGGGTACGTACGCGTACCGCACCGGTGCGCTCGGCACCTGGTGCCACCGGCTGGTGCAGGGTCTGCCCGAACACCGGTTCCACATGGTCACCCTGACCGACTCGGCGACCGAACGGCTGTACCGGCCACCCGTGGGCGGGCCCGAGACGACCACCATCCGGCTCGACGGCCCACCGGTCGTATCTGGACAGACGCCGCCCCGCCCGCGCCGGCGCCGGCCGGCCCGGGACGACCAGGCGGCGCAGCAGCACATTCGGATCGCCACCCACGCCGCCGTACTGCTCTGCCGGGCGATCGTGGACGAGACGCCGTACGCCGCCGAGATGTTCGGTTCGGCGCTGCGCCAGCTCGCCGCCACCGCGGCCGACGGTACCTACCCGCTGCAGGGCGTACCGCTGGGCGCGGTACTGCTGGACGCGTGGAAGGCGGGCGGCTGGCGGGCCGGCGGCCTGCTGCCAGGCGGTCACGGCGGCGGCTCGCAGCTGCCCAGGGCGACCGTCGCCGCCGCCACGGAGACGGCGCGGCTGCTGGAGATGGCGGTACGCCCGCTGGCGGCGGTACCCGCCGGGACTCCACCGGTCGAGGCGGACCTGTACCACACCGTCGACAGTGGACTGTCCACACTGGTCGGGCTGGGGGCGAAGTGGCGGGACGGCGTGCCCTATGTGCTCAGTGAACACCAGCCGTACCTGCGCGCGCCGTTGCTGGCCCGCACGGCCGACCCGGCGGTACGGGCGCTGCTGATGCGCTTCCTGCACGCGCTGACCCGGCTGGCGTACCAGGAGGCGGCCGCGGTGGTACCGCCGAGCGAGCGGATGCGTGGCTGGGCGCTGCACCACGGCGCCGACCGCAAGCGGGTCACCGTGATCCCGCCCGGCGTGGACCCGCAGGCCCACCCACCGGTGCGTGGTGAGCCGGAGGAACCGGTGGTCGCCTGGGTCGGCCCAGAACAGGAGCGGGATCTGGTACTGGCCGCATTCGCGCTCATCCGCGACGCCGTGCCCGAGGCGCGGCTGGTGATCGTCGGTGCCGATGTGCCGGGCGGGGCTCCGCCCGGGGTCAGCGTCACCGGTCAGGTCGCCGGCCGCCGCCCGGTGTACGCGATGGCCCAGGTCGTGCTGGTCTCGGGCAACGACGCGGCCATGCCGTACCCGTTGATCGAAGCGATGATGTGCGGCCGCCCGACGGTCTGCACCGAGTCCGGCGGCCTGGCCGCCACCGTCGGCATCGGCGCCAGCGTGGTGCCTGGCGACGACCCGACCCGGCTGGCCGAGGCCTGCCTCGCATTGCTGCACGACAGCCGGCTGCGGCGCGAACTGGCCAACTCGGC
>JAFMQQ010000068.1 GCA_017354595.1 Micromonosporaceae bacterium | reverse complement strand
TGCTGCGCACCGCGGTTGCGCCGCTCGACGATCTGGTGGCACGGCTGGTCAACGCCGGCATCGCAGTGCGCGAACTGGCACTGGTCATCTCGCCGCTGGAGGCGGCGTTCCTGGCTCTGACCCAACAGCAGGGCGGCGACCGATGACCGCCACGACCGCTGCCCCGGCCGCCCCGCCCACCACCGCTGCCCGGGTACCGGTGGCCCGTGCCTACCGCTTCGAACTGGTGAAGCTGCTCGCCCAGTGGCGGGTACGCCTGCTGATCCTCGCCGCCTGGGTCGGACCGGCGGTCGTCGTGGTGGGTGTCAGCCAGCAGAGCGTGCTGCCCTCGGACACCGTCTTCGGCCGCTGGCTGCACGACACCGGTTGGGCCGCACCGCTGGTGGGACTCGGCTTCTCCGGCATGTGGGCGCTCCCGTTGCTCACCTCGGTGGTGGCCGGTGATGTCTTCGCCGCCGAGGACCGGCTGGGCACCTGGCGCCACCTGCTGGTGGCGATCCGGTCGCCACGGCGGATCTTCGTGGCCAAGGCGTTGGCCAGCCTCACCGTCGTCCTGCTACCGGTGGCCGGGCTGGCTCTGTCCAGCACGGCCGCGGGTGTCGCAGTCGTCGGCAACCGGCCGCTGGTTGGACTGGACGGTCACCTGCTCGCCCCGGCGGACGCGGCGGGCAAGGTGCTGCTGGCCTGGCTCTGCGCGCTGGCGCCGACGCTGGCGCTGGCCGCGATCGGTCTGCTCGGCTCGGTCACCCTGGGCCGCTCCCCGATCGGCCTGCTGCTGCCGGCGGTCGTCGCGTTCGGGATGCAGGTGGCCCAGATCCTGCCGCTGCCGGTCGCCGTCCGGCTGGCCCTGCCCGGGTACACCTTCATCGCCTGGCGCGGTCTGTTCACCAGTCCCACCCAGCTCGGGCCGCTCCTGGTCGGTGTCCTGGTGAGTCTACTGTGGACGGTACTGGCGACCGGGCTGGCGTACCGGATCTTCGTCCGGCGTGACTTCACCAACGCCAGCTACGACGGCGCCGGGCGCCGCCTGCTCACCGCCGGCATCGCGCCGCTGGCCGCACTGCTGGCCCTCAGCGTCGCGGTGCTCGCGGTGGCGACTCCGGCGAAGGGTTCCGGGATTGAGCAGGGCAAGCTGCAGCGCTCGCTCGCCACGGTCTTCGCCCACCTGTACCGGTTGCAGACCGACGAGCTGCACCGCCCCGCCGTCACCGAGGCACAGCTGCGTACCGCCGCCAGCTGCCAGAAGGGTGGCGGACTTGTCGACAACACCGGCCCGGGCAACGACTGGCGCTGCGTGGTCACCTGGCACCTGCCCAGCACCACCGCCGTCGGCAACGCCATATACCAGCTCGATGTCACCGCGGACGGTCGGTACATCGCCGACGGGGACGGACCTAAGGAGGTGAACGGCTACTTCGTCGTACGCACCGCGACCGGGGATGCTCCCAACCCCCTGTGGCAGTTCGACGGAAGCGTCGACCTGCTCGCGACAGCACCGAAGGGATAGCGGAAATGCAAGTAACTCGCCAACGCCGCACACCGAAGGTCCATAGTGGACTCTTCAAGCGGCCAAGCGGCCGAGTCCGGCTGGTGATCGCCGGCATGGCGGCCGTGGCCGTCGCCGGTCTCGCCTCCGGGAGCGCAAGTGCTTCCACGACCTGGCTCGGCGACGACCAGGTGGGCCAGATCACCGATGAGGGACAGGTCGTCTCGTCGGACCAGATCATCAACCCGATCGGGCAGCGCCTGCTGATCAGCCCCGGCAAGCTCATGTCGTCCTCGGTCAGTCCGGACGGCACCCACCTCGCGGCCTCGGTCACCGATGGTGGGATGGCGCTGGTCATCGTGGACCTGAGCAACGGGCAGGTACAACAGCTGATCGGCAACAGCGCCTCGGCGAACCTGCGCATCTCCGGCAACGATGTGGGACAGGAAGGCCCCACGTACTCGCCGGACGGTTCGAAGTTGTGGCTGGGTCAGGCCAACGGCTACCGTACGTTCACCGTCAATGCGGATGGCTCGCTCGCCAACCCGGCCTTCATCACCATTCCGACGGTCTCGGGCCGGCAGCCGCTGGTGGGTGAGGCGGTATTCTCGCCCGACGGCGCCACCGTCTACTCCGCCGTCAACGGCCAGAACCGCGTTGTCGCCATCGACGCGGCCACCGGCACCATCAAGCAGAGCTGGACCGTAGGTACCGCCCCGCGTGACATGGCGCTGGTCGGCAGCAAGCTCTACATCAGCGACGAGGGCGGCCGTCCGGCCAGGCCCGGCGAGACCACGATGAACTCGTACGGTACCCAGGTACCGGCCGACCCGAAGACCGGCGCCGCCACCACCGGCGCGGTCAGCGTCATCGACCTGGCGAACCCGACCGCCGCGCCGGCCAGCATCGACGTCGGGCTACACCCGACCGCGGTGTACGCCAAGAACGGGGCGCTGTTCGTCACCGACACGGCCAGCAACGATGTGACGGTCATCGACACGAGCAGCGACAAGGTGGTCCAGACGATCGCCACCCAACCGTGGTCGGAGGCCTCGGTGGGCTACGAGCCCGACGCGGTGACCCTGACCGACGACGGCCACCTGCTGGTGACCCTCGGCCGCGCCAACGCGGTCGCGGTGTACCGGTACACCAGCCCGCTGGAGCCGGCCAGCTACCTCGGCCTGCTTCCGACCGACTACTACCCCGCGGAGATCACCACCGTCGGCAACCAGGTCGTGGTCTCCAACACCCGTGGTATCGACGCCCGCCGCAACGCGACGCGGCACGGCACGCACGACACAACGTCGAGCCTGACCCGGTTCACGCTGCCCAACGACAGCGCGATCAACGGCTGGACGGCCAAGGTGTTCAAGCAGAACGGCTGGATCGGCAACTCCGTCGACCGCAGCACCGGCAACGACAACGTGAAGCCAGTGCCGGTCCCGGTCAAGCTCGGTGACCCTTCGACGATCAAGTACGTGTTCCTGCTGGTCAAGGAGAACCGGACCTACGACCAGGTGTACGGCGACATGCCGGAGGGCAACGGCGACCCGTCGCTGACCTCGTACGGCGAGAACGTGACGCCCAACCAGCACGCGCTGGCGCGGCAGTTCGGGCTCTACGACAACGCCTATGACACCGGTACCCAATCCTCCGACGGCCACAACTGGATGATGCAGGCCGACAACCCGGAGTACACCGAATCCTCGGCCGGCGAGTTCATCCGCAGCTATGACACCGAGAACGACGCGCTCGGCCACCAGCGGACCGGCTTCATCTGGACCGGTGCACAGGCCGCTGGCAAGTCGGTCAAGGACTACGGCGAGTTCGAGTCGATCGAGAGCAAGCCGGCCGGCGCGAGCTGGCAGAACCTGTACTGCGACACCAAGAACATGATCGCGAACCCGGCGCAGAACACCGCCTACCCCATCCAGACCGGCTCGGCGATCCCGTCGCTGAACGCGGTGTCGCGGCCCGGCTTCCCGCTGTTCGACACCGACGTGCCGGACATCTACAAGTACGAGATCTGGAAGCGTGACTTCGAGGCCACCGGCCCGGCGAACCTGAACATGTTCTGGTTCTCCAACGACCACACCGGTGGCCCGCCGAACGGGGCCGCGCAGGTCGCCGACAACGACCTCGCGGTCGGCCGGCTCGTCGACGAGATCTCGCACAGCCCGTACTGGAGCCAATCGGCGATCTTCATTGCCGAGGACGACTCCCAGTCCGGTGTCGACCACGTCGACGGCCACCGCGCCCCGATCCAGATCATCAGCCCCTGGGCGCAGCACGGCGTCGTCGACAGCCACTACTACTCGCAGATCACGATCCTGCGCACCATCGAGCAGATCCTCGGCATCCAGCCGATGAACCAGAAGGACAGCGCGGCAACCCCGATGCGTACGGCGTTCACCCAGAACGCCGACCTGACGCCGTTCACCGCCCTGCCCAACCGGACCTCGCTGACCGCGGGTCTGAGCACGGCCAACCTACCGCCCTGCGGTGCCGATGTACCGGCGGCGCAGAACCCGCTGTTCGCGGCTGCGCCGACCGGCAAGGTGCCGGCGGCGGAGCAGGGAGTCGCTTCCCAGTGGCAGGCCTGGAAGTCGCACCAGCTGTTCACCGGGCCCACCGCCAAGGTCGACTCCGCCAACCCCGAGCAGATGAACCACTTCTCCTGGTACGAGGCGCACGACTGGGCAACGCCGTACCCCGGCGAGTCCAGGATCTACGCACCGGACGAGGTGCCGGGCGCCTACATCCCGCCATCGGACTCCAACTGACGGCAGGCTGATCGCAACAGAGGCCCTTGGCCGGGTTTGCCGGCCAAGGGCCTCTGCCTATCCCCACGATGTGCCGGTCGGCCCCAGCAGGTCCACTGTGGACCGTCCGGACCGGGCCACCCGGCCGGGCTGTCAACCCACGTTGATCGCGGTGTCGTCGAGCACGAACGAAGTCTGTAGCGTGAAGTCCTCCGCACCGGTGAACTTGAGCGTCACCTTCTGCCCCGCGTAGCTGGCCAGGTTGAACGTGTGCTGGCTGTACCCGGAAGCGTGGTTGAGGTTGGAGTAGGTCGCCAGCGTGGCCAGCACCGTACCCGAGCTGTTCAGCAGCTGTACCTTCAGCGTGTCGTACGCCGTCGAGGTGGTGGTCTCGGCCGTGTCGATATGCAGCCAGAAGCTCAGCTGGTACGAGGAACAACCGGTCGGCAGCGTCACCGACTGGGAGAGCGTATCGGTGTGCGTGGTGCCGTAGCCGTCCATCCAGGCGTACCAGCTGCCGGTCCGGGGCGATTCGTTGCTCCTGTTGTTGATCACGCCGGAGGTGGCCGACCACGGTGCCGCAGAGCCGGTCTCGAAGCCGGGGTTGCCGAGCAGCTGCGCCGATGCGCAACCGCCGGGCGTGGCACTCGCCTCGTTGCTCTGCGGACCCTCGCCGAGGGCGTTGACAGCGGTGACTTTGTAGAAGTAGGTCTGGCCGTTGCTCAGACCGGTGTCGGTGCAGGACAGCACGGAACCCAGACCGCTGCAACCGCCACCGGACAGCAATGTCTCGCCGCCGCTCGACGTGCCGCGGTACACCCGGTAGGAGGTGATGTCCACGCCACCGTTGCTGGCCGGAGCCGCCCAACTCAAGGAGGTCTGCCCGCTGCCGGGTTGTGCGGTCAGCCCGGTCGGGGCGCCCGGCGGCGTACCGGCGATGGGCGAGGCGGTGATGGTGACCGGCGAGGTGGCCGTCTTCACCGGCGAGGAGCGGTCCGTCACGGTGAGGACCGCGGTGTAGGTTCCGTCGGCGTTGTAGGTGTGGCTGGGGTTCTGCGCAGTGCTCGGCGCCGATCCGTCGCCGAAGTTCCAGCTGTAGGAGTAGGGCGGAGTCCCACCGCTGGCGGTACCGGTGAACGCGACATTCAACGGAGTCTGGCCGGAGGTCGGAATGGCGGACGCGTTGGCGGACAGGGCGCTGCCCACGGCACTGACCGTGATGGTGACCGGCGAGGTGGCCGTGTTCGCCGGTGCGGCGCTGTCGGTCACGGTGAGGGTGGCGGTGTAGGTTCCGGCGGCGCTGTAGGTGTGGCTGGGATTCTGCACGGTACTCGGTGCCGACCCGTCGCCGAAGTTCCAGCTGTACGAGTAGGGAGCCGTACCACCCGTGGCGGAACCGGTGAACGACACCGACAGCGGCGCGTTGCCGGTCGTCGGCGTACCGCTCGCGGTGGCTGAAAGCGGTGTGGCGCCTTGGATCCAGAGATCCTCGAGCGGGTCGCCGAGGGCGCTCTGATCCGCGGTGGTCATCGGGAACGTGGCGAGACCGATGTTGTCGTTCGGGTCGATCGAGCCAGGGCGGACGTTCTCCATCACGCGCTCCATCGCGGCCAGCACGTTGTTGGTGGTGTACGCGACGTGCGTGGTGTAGTTCTGCTTCATGTACTTCGGCGAGGCCACCACGACGGTCGGCACGCGGAAGGTGTTGCTGATGTGGTCCGGTCCGTTGTTGCCGTTCTGGGTGTCGTCCTCGGTGACCACGATCACCGTGTTGTCCTTGTAGGACGCGTTGTTCATGATTGAGTCGACGATCTGCTTGGTGACCGCGTCGTTCTTCGGGATGTCCTGGAAGGTGCCGGGGTGGTCGTTGAACAGCTCCACATAGGAGTATGCCGGCAGGCCGTGGGCGGAGACGAAGTTCATGTAGTTGTTCGCGATGACCTGGTCGTCGTCGTTCTGGCCGTTGCAGGCGTAGTTGTTGTAGTCCAGCTCCTCCGGGATGCTCGTACCCGGCCGGTTGACCGGCAGCACCTCGACCTTGCCGGTGGCCGGGTTGCGCCAGAACCCGCTGCCGCTGCTGAGCATCCAGTAGAAGTCACCGCTGGACACGAACGGGAGCGCGGCTGTGCCGCTCCCGGTGCCAGTCTGCGCCGTACACGGGTTGGTACCCTCCCCCGCCGGCCCGGTCGCGCCCTGCAGGAAGCGGTCGAACTCCGTCCCGCCGCTCGGGTAGGACTGCTGCTGGCTGCTCGACGACGACTGGCCGGAGAACAGCCACCAGTGGTTCGGACCGCTCGGCGGCTGGGTACCGGTGCTGTAGGTGTCCAGCAACGCGTACTGCTTGGCCAGCGCGTGCAGGTTGGGCACCGAACTGATGTGGTTGGTGCTCTGCACGGCGCCCTTGCAGCCGGCCCGGACCGTGGTGGCGCAGTCGCCGAGGTAGTCGTCGAAGGTGTGGTTCTCCCGGTACAGGATCACGAAGTGCGTGAACGGCGGGAAGTACGGTGCCAGCGGGTTGACCGCCGCCATCGGCTGCGCGACCAGCCTCGGTGGCTGGGTGCAGACCTGCTGGCATGCCTGGACCTGCCGGGCCACCGTCTGATCGGTGATGGAGAAGTTCGCCGGCTGCGGGAACTGCTTGAACTCGACCCCGGGTGCGGCGAAGGTGGCGCCGGTGCAGTTGTAGTCGTCGGGTATGTACGACTGTGGCCGGTCGCCTTCGGGAAGATCCTTCGCATCCGCCGGATCCAGCGCGGGATTCCAGTTCTTCAGCGTGCAGGAGCCGACCCCCGTCGCCGGATGGACGCCCGCGCCCTCGGCCTGGCTCAACTGGATGCCTAGCAACGAGACGACGGCGATCGCAACGATCGCCGTCTCCTTCTTCCACCTGATCATCTATCGCTCCCGCAGTAGAGTCCCGAGGCGCGGCGCTCGACGTCACCGCATCCGTATGATCCCTACGTGCGCATCCCCCTACAAGTTGTTGGGTCATCTAGATAGGCGAATCGTTATAGGTTTCAATCTGTGTTCATCCGCCGTTAGTCGCGCTCAGGCGCCACCATCTCATGTGGATCGACGGATGCCGCACGTCCGGCGGCTCCCGCCGCTGCGGTAGGCCGGGGCTCAATCCTCGGCGGGCAGCTGCCCGGGGGGTAGCTGCCCGGGGCGCGGCGACCGGGCCGGCCGGCCGCCGCGGAAGACCCAGCGCGGCATGACGACGAAGTTGAGCAGCGCCACCAGCAGCGAAGCGACCAGCTTCGCCAACCGGTAGTCCAGGCCGGCCCTGGCCAGCAGCGGTACCGTCAGCGTCGTCAACCCGAGCCCGACCCCGATCAGCACGACGTACCGGGCCAGGTCGGCCTGCGGCTTGCCGGTATCCGCGTTCGGGAAGACCCACTGGCGGCTGAGTACGAAGGTGAGCAGCGCCCCGAGCGCGAAGGCCACTGCGGTGTCGACCGCCAGCGGTACCGGCGTGTAGGTACGCAGCACCACCAGCGCGCCCGCGTCCAGCGCGAACGAGACGCCACCGACGAGACTGAAGCGGACGAACTCCACCAACCGCTGCCACAGTGTCGCCCTGATCCCCGCCGCCGATCGCGCCACCCGCTGATCGTGCCATCCTCGCCCGGCTTCCCGTACGCCGGCCTCCGCGCCGCAACGCCGGCCGGGCGCAGCGAGCGTGAGCACATCCCCGCGATCCCGCACCGATTCATGCATGCAATGGCCTTGTTCGCCGGGTGCCGGCGGCAATAGGCTCGCCGCGCGGTCGGCGTAGGGAGGCTGGGATGAGGACATCGTTCAAGCACCAGGTCGCGCTCGGCGCGGTCGGCGCGACGCTGCTGGGTCTGCTCACCACGGTGCCGGCGCACGGCGCCGCCTCCCCCGATCTGACGGTCGACGGGGTGCCCGCCGTGGTACCGCAGCCGGTCACCGAGACCGCCGGTACCGACGGCGGCTTCCCGCTCGGCCTCACCACATCGATCGTTATCACCGACCCCGCGCTGCAGAGCATCGCCGACTACCTCGCCGGCCTGCTCCGCCCCGCCACCGGGCTGCGGCTGCCGATCACCGTCGGCTCGGCACGCAGCACCGGCGCCATCGTGCTGGACGACAGCGACCAGGCAGCGCTGGGCGACGAGGGCTACACACTGGCGAGCGACGCGTCCTCGGTACTGATCATGTCGCACGCCCCGGCCGGGCTGTTCCACGCCATCCAGACGCTGCGCCAGCTGCTGCCGACCCAGATCGAGCAGAGCAGCCGGGTCGACCTCGCCTGGACGGTACCCAGTGTGTCTATTGTGGACACTCCGCGGTACCCGTACCGCGGCGTGATGATCGATGTGGCAAGGCACTTCTACTCGGTCGCCAACATCGAGCGGGTGATCGACCAGGCGGCCATGTACAAGCTGAACGTGCTGCACCTGCACCTCTCCGACGACCAGGGCTGGCGGATCGCCATCAACGCCTACCCCGACCTGACCACCGTCGGCAGCCTGGTCGCCGGCCGGCCCGGCTTCTACAGCCAGCAGGACTACCGGGACATCGTGGCGTACGCCGCCGCCCGGTACATCACCGTGGTGCCCGAGATCGACGGGCCGGCGCACACCACCGCAGCGGTCACCGCGATGCGCACCGGCACCGACCCGGCGGACATCCCGATTGACCCGGCGAACCCGGCGGACAACGCGAACGTGGAAGCGTTCCTGACCCACGTGGCCGCCGAGATCAGCGCGCTGTCACCCGGGCCCTACTTCCACATCGGCGGCGACGAGTCGAGCCTGCCCGCCGGGCAGTACGACCACTGGGTCACCGCGGCCGCCAGCGCGAGCGCGCTCGCCGGTAGGACCGCGATGGGCTGGAGCCAGATCGGTGGCGACCCCGGCCTGCCCGCCGGCAGCGTGCTGCAGTACTGGTCGGGCAAGAGCGGCAACGACACCGGCGACGGGCTGGCACCCGGGCTGACCAACGGGGACAAGCTGGTGCTCTCGCCGTCGGACGCGGCCTACTTCGACATGAAGTACGACCCGAGCACCCCGCTCGGTCTGACCTGGGCCGGCTACCTGCCGCTGTCCAGGGCGTACGACTGGAATCCGGACAGCGTGGTGGCCGGCATCTACGCCGCCAACCACCTCACCATCACCGACGACCGGCTGCTCGGTGTCGAGGCTCCACTGTGGGCGGACACGGTACCGGCGAGCTACACCGACGCGCAGGTCCCCACCTACTCCGACTTCATGCTGCTGCCCCGGCTGCCAGCGCTGGCCGAAGTGGGCTGGTCGCCACAGTCCACTCACGACTGGGCCGGTTTCTCCGCCCGGGTCGCCACCCAGGCTCCACGGTGGACGGATCACGGGTACGGCTTCTACGCCTCGCCCGAGGTGCAGTGGATCGGGTTCGTCCCGCAGCCCACGGTCTCCACCCTGGCCAACGGCGCCACGCTGCCGGCTTCGCCGGCCACGCTCGCCGGCACCGGCGTCGCCGGTGACACGGTGCGGGTGACCGAAGGCACCGGTACGGTCTGCGCGGCGCCCGTC
>JAFMQQ010000423.1 GCA_017354595.1 Micromonosporaceae bacterium | reverse complement strand
CAGGTACCGGTCCTGGGCCAGGATCGAGCCGAGGACGGGGAAGCCGTTGAAGGCGGTATTGGCGGCGAGCACCAGGATCAGCGCGGTGGTCGCGATGGTGAAGTAGAAGGCGGGCAGGAAGCCACCGAAGACGACCCGGGCCAGTTGCGGGATCACCGGCTCCGGCTGGCCGGTACCGAAGATCTTCACGTGGGTCAGCCGGGACAGGGTGATGATGCCGACCAACATGGTGATCGCGATCGATCCGAGCAGCAGTAGCGTCGTCGCCGCGTTGCGGCTCTTCGGCTTGCGGAAGGCCGGCACCCCGTTCGAGATCGCCTCGACGCCGGTGAGCGCCGCCGACCCGGAGGAGAACGCCCGCACCATGAGGAAGGCGAAGGAGAATCCGGTGATGCCGCGCCCGGCGGTGACAGCCATCGATGCGCTCTCGGCCTCCAGGTGGTTGCCGAGCACGAAGATCCGGACCAGCCCCCAGCCGACCATCCCGATCACCGCGACCATGAAGGCGTACGTGGGGATGGCGAAGGCGGTACCCGCCTCGCGGACGCCGCGCAGGTTCATCGCGGTGAGCACCGCGACGATGATGACCGCCACCGTGACCGGATGCCGTTGCGCGAACGACCACGCGGAGCCCAGGTTCGCCACTCCCGAAGAGACCGACACCGCGACGGTCAGCACGTAGTCGACCATCAGCGCGCTGGCCACCACGAGACCGAATCTGGGGCCGAGGTTGACCGTGGCCACCTCGTAGTCGCCGCCGCCGGACGGGTACGCGTGCACGTTCTGCCGGTAGCTGGCGACCACGGTGAGCATCACCACAACGACGCCCAGGGCGATCCATGGCGAGTACGCGTAGAAGGCCGCGCCACCGACCGCCAGGGTCAGCAGGATCTCGTCCGGTGCGTACGCCACGGAGGAGAGCGCGTCGGAGGCGAAGACCGGCAGCGCGATGCGCTTGGGCAGCAGGGTGTGCTGCATCCGGTCGGAGCGGAACGGCCGCCCGATGAGCAGCCGCTTCACAAAGGCGGTGGGGCGGACCACGAGAGGTAAGCGTACTGGGCCGTTCCCACAACCGCCGCCGGCCGGGGGCGCGCGCGCAGCGGGATGGGAACCTCTATCGTGCGGGGCAGGACCGTCCTCGGGAGGACCGAGCCAGTGCATGTGTTGATCATGGGATGTGGCCGCGTCGGCTCCACCCTCGCGTACAGCCTTGAAGCACGCGGCCACTCGGTGGCGGTCATCGACCGCGACCCCGAGGCGTTCCGCCGGCTGGGAGCCGACTTCTCCGGGCTCACCGTGACCGGCATCGGTTACGACCGGGAGGTGCTGGTCGCCGCCGGAGTGGAACGGGCCGACGCGTTCGCCGCCGTCTCCAGCGGCGACAACTCAAACATCATCGCCGCCCGGCTGGCCCGGGAGACCTTCGGCGTGCAGCGGGTGGTCGCGCGGATCTACGACCCGAAGCGGGCCGAGGTGTACGAGCGCCTCGGCATCCCCACCGTGGCGACCGTACGGTGGACCGCCGACCGGATGCTGCGCCACCTGGTACCCGAGGTCAAGCTGGAGGTCTGGCGCGACCCGACCAGTTCGGTGGCGATCGCCGAGGTACCGGTGCACCCAGGCTGGATCAGCCGCCCCATCAAGGCGCTGGAGGACGCGTGTGGCGCCCGGGTGGCATACCTGATGCGGTTCGGCATGGGTACCCTGCCCACACCGTCGACGGTGCTGCAGGACGGCGACCAGGTGTACATGCTCGTCACCGACGAGATCGCGGCCGCCGTGGCGAAGATCGCCCGGGTGCCACCCGAGGGAGGGCAGTAGCAGATGCGGGTCGCCATCGCCGGCGCGGGCAACGTCGGCCGCTCCATCGCCCAGGAGCTGATCGAGAACGGCCATCAGGTGATGCTCATCGAGCGCGACACGGGGCAGCTGACCCCGGAGCGGGTACCCCAGGCCGAATGGGTGCTCGCCGACGCCTGCGAGCTGTCCAACCTGCAGGAGGCCGAGCTGAACACCTGCGACGTGGTGATCGCGGCAACCGGCGATGACAAGGTGAACCTGGTCGTCTCCCTGCTGGCCAAGACGGAGTTCGCGGTACCCCGGGTGGTGGCCAGGGTGAACCGGGCGGAGAACGAGTGGCTGTTCACCGACCAGTGGGGCGTCGACGTTGCGGTGAGCACGCCGCGACTGATGGCGGCGCTGGTCGAGGAGGCGGTCAGCGTAGGCGACCTGGTCCGGCTGATGACTTTCCGGCGCAGCGAGGCGAACCTGGTGGAGATCACCCTGCCGGAGCGCGCCCCGTTCGTGGGGCGCCCGGTGCGGGACGTACCGCTGCCGCACGACTCGGCCCTGGTGGCCGTACTGCGCGGCAAGCGGGTTCTGGTACCCAGCCCGGACGACCCGCTGGAGGTCGGCGACGAACTGGTCTTCGTCTGCACCGAGCAGGTGGAGGGCGAGGTCCGCTCGGTGCTGCTGGGACCCTAGCCGGCCGCCGGTTCGCCGGCCGCCGCCGGCTGGGCGTGGGTCGCCCGGCGGACCGCCCAGAAGGTCACCGCGAGAAGCAGGGCGTAGGGCGGGTACCCGAGCAGGATGCGTGCCACGCCCAGCGCGGTACCGGGATCGTTGGCGGGGGTGGCTCGGAAGATGAGCGCCTGGATCAATGTCTTGGCCAGGTAGGTCAGCGCCCACAGCACCGTCAGCCAGCTGAACAGCCGTACCAGCCGCGGGTCGCGGCGCCATTCGGTGCTGCCCTTGGCCACCACCACCGACCAGAGCCAGCCGACCAGCGGCATCCGCGCCACGATCGAGGCGAGCATGGCCAACGCGTATCCCAGGCTGAGCAGGATCCCGGGCAGGTAGAAGTTCTTCGCGCTACCGGTCTTCCAGGCGATCACCGCGCCGATCCCGACCCCGAGTACGCCGTTGACGGCGTGCCGTACCGGCTGCCGCCGGGCCAGCCGCCAGACGGCCAGCAGCACCGCCGACCCGACCGCGATCAGGATCGCCGGCTGCAGCCGCCAGACGATGTTCGCCACCACGAAGACCAGGACCGGCAGGCCCGACTCGATCAGCCCCCGTACGCCACCGAGCTGGTCGGCTATCTGCTCGGTGAAGGTGGGCAGCTTCTCGGTCGCGTCGTCGGGTACCGCATCGGTCGCGGCGGCGTCGCTCATGTCCGGGCGCTGCTCGTCGATGGTCATCGCACCTCACCGTGTGCCGGTTCGAGTTCGTAGTACGGGTTGTAGATGACCTTGCGGTCGTCACGCACTGCGATCCGGCCACGTGCGGTCAGCTGCCGCCCCGGCTCGATGCCCGCGATCTGCCGCCGGCCGAGCCACACCAGGGTAACGACATCGGTGCCGTCGTAAAGGTCTGCTTCCAAAGTCGGCAGGTTCGTCCGGGGGGTGTAGACGACGGTGCGCAGCCGGCCGCTGACGGTCACCTTCTCGCCGCGTTTGACATCGTGGGCACAGGCGCAACCCAGTTGTACCGCCTCGCGCTGCAACTCCTCGGCGTCCAGCTCCTCCTCGCTCGCCACCAGGCGGCGGATGAAGTTGCGCGCGTGTAGAGCGCTGGCGGCGCGGAACTTACGTACCGGCGAAGGTCCGTCGACGGTCGCCATGACCCGGTTGTCACACTCCCTGCGAGGCCGCGGCCAGCTGACGCTTCCGCCCGGTAAGCGTACGTCGGACGGCGCGTGATGCGGAACTCGCCGGGAACGACAAAAGGGGGTACCCGAGGGAGGCCGTCAGCGGGTCCGCCGGGGACGTTGGGTGGGCCGCCGCCCGCCCGGCCGGCGCGGCCGGCCATTGATCGGCGCCGCATCCGGTTCGGCTGGCGGGCCGCCCGGCCGGGCTG
>JAFMQQ010000422.1 GCA_017354595.1 Micromonosporaceae bacterium | reverse complement strand
TCCACATGCGCTCCGATGTGCCGGTTGGTGCCTTCCTGTCCAGCGGTATCGACTCCACCGCGGTGGTGGCGCTGGCCCGGGAGGTGAACCCGCGGATCCAGACCTTCACCGTCGGGTACGATGCCGACGGCTACTCGGAGCTGGGTCTGGCCGAGCAGACCGCGCGGGAGTTGGGTGTCAGCATCGAATCGGCGACCATCGGGCCGGAGCAGATGATGGAGGCGCTGCCCAGGATCATCTGGTACCTCGACGACCCGGTCGCCGACCCGTCCGCGGTGCCGCTGTACTTCCTGGCCCGTACCGCCGCCCGGCGGGTCACGGTGGCGCTGTCCGGTGAAGGCGCGGACGAGCTGTTCGGCGGGTACACCATCTACCGGGAACCGCGTTCGCTGGCGCCGGTCGCGGTCCTGCCCCGCCCGCTGCGGCGCGGGCTGCTGCGGCTGGCCCGGGTACTGCCGGAGGGGTTGAAGGGCAGGAGTTTCCTGGAGCGCGGGGCGACACCGATCTGGCAGCGGTACTACGGCAACGCCCGGATGTTCACCGAAGCCGAGAAGCAGCAACTGCTGCGCGGCTACGACCCGGCGGTGCGCTACACCGACGTGACCCGCTCCGCCTTCGCCCAGGCCGCAGCGGAGGGACTCGACGAGATCACCGCGATGCAGTACGTCGACCTGAACACCTGGCTGCGCGGTGACATCCTGGTCAAAGCCGACCGGATGTCGATGGCGCACTCGCTCGAACTACGGGTGCCCTACCTCGATCCCGGGGTCTTCGCCGCCGCCGCCACCGTACCGGTGGACCTGCGCCTGCCACCCCGGTCGCACAAGACCAAACACGCGCTGCGAGAGGCGCTGCGCGGTGTGGTGCCACCGTCGGTTGTGGACCGTCGCAAACTCGGCTTCCCGACGCCGACCCGGCTCTGGCTGGCCGGCGAGATGTACGACTGGGCGCACGAGATGATCGCCGGCTCCGGCGCCGGGCAGCTGCTCGATCTGGCCTACGCACACACGCTGCTGGAGGAGCACCGCTCCGGCCGGGTGGACCTGTCCCGCAAGGTCTGGACCGTGCTCGCCTTCTGCGTCTGGCACGCCATCTTCGTCACCGGCACCCTCGACCCCGGCGTCGAGTCCGCCGCCACCGGCGCCACTGGCGGCGGTAGCGCCACCGGAGGCACGGGCTCAGGCCCGGCCGGAGAGTTCCGCGTAGCCGCGGCGCACCGCGACCAGCGAGGCGTCCAGGCCGAAGGGTGAGCGGGCCGCGACCTTCGCGGCGTCCGCGCCGTCCTGCTCCCCGGCCCGGATCAGCCAGTCCAGCTCGCTCAGCTGGCCGTGCTGAGCCTCCACAAAGGAGCGTCCGACCGCAGCGCCGTGCCCCGGTACCACGACGCCGTCCTCCGGCACCAGGTGCAGCAGCGCGGCGAGGGTCTCCGGCCACTCCAGCGGGTACGCGTCGCCGAAGCCGGGCGGGCCGCTCTCCTCAACCAGGTCGCCGGCGAGCACCACCCCGGCGTCGGGTACCAGCACCACCAGGTCCCCCTCGGTGTGCCCGCGCCCGAAGTGGCGCAGTAGCACCGACCTGCCACCGAGGTCCACTGTGGAGTGTTCGTCGACCGGATGGTCCGGTGGCACGATCCGTACCGCCGCCAGCTGCGCGGCGACCTCCGGGTCCTCCTGCTGCCAGTCGGCACACCAGGCCCGACGCCAGTACTCGCCCCGATCGGCCAGCTCCGCGATCGCGGCCCGGTGGCCCCAGATCGGCCGGCCGCCCTCGGCGAGTACCGCGTTGCCGAAGCAGTGGTCGTAGTGGTGGTGGGTGTTCACCAGGGTGTACGGGAGGCTGGTGACCCGGCGTGCCTGCTCGGCCAGCTCGCGTGCCTGTGCGTCGGTGGAGAGGGTGTCCACCACGAGCGCGACCTGTTCGCCGAGCACCAGCGTGGTGTTCACATCCAGCACCGGATAGCGCAGCACGAAGACCCGGTCGGCGACCTCCTCGAAGCCGGTCACGGTGCCACGCCCACGCTGGCCAGGAAGCGCGCCCGCTCGACGATGGCGCGCTCGATCCGGCCCCGGGCCACCACCCGGCCGGCTTCGGTCACGGTCACCGCGAACCCGAGCCGCCGGCCGTCCACTGTGGATAGTTCGGCCTCCGCCACCACGGTGGCACCCGGCCCGCTGGCCGCCAGGTGCTCCAGCTCCACCCGGGTACCGACGGTGGTGCTCGCGGCCGGCAGCCGGCCGGCCGTCGCCCGTACCGTCGCCGCTTCGGCGAGCGCCACCAGGCGCGGGGTCGCCACCACCGGTACGTCACCGGACCCGACCGCCTGGGCGGTGTCCGCCCCGGTCACCACGAGCTCAACCCGGGCGCGCAGCCCGACCTCCACCGCCATCCTCCTAGCCTGTCATGATCGCGGAGCACTTTCGGGGCGGGGCACCCGAAATGCTCCGCGATCATCATCGGCGGCGAGCGTCAGGCGGTGATCTTCTTGCGGTCGTTGCCACCGGTCACCGCGATCCGGCGCGGCTTCGCCTGCTCCGCGATCGGGATCCGCAACGTCAGCACGCCGTTCTCGTAGCGGGCTTCGAGCCTGTCGGCGTTGAGCGTGTCGCCGAGGAACAGCTGCCGGCTGAACGTGCCCATCGGCCGCTCCGAGACCACCAGCTCGACCTTGTTCTCCTCCTTCGGGCGGCCGCGCTCGGCGTGCACATTGAGCACATTGCGCTCCACCGTCACGTCGATGCTGTCCGGGTCCACCCCGGGCAGATCGAACATCGCGTAGAAGTAGTCGCCGTCCCGGTACGCGTCCAGACTCATCACCGCTGGCCGGGACATGGTGCCGAAGAACTGCTCGGCCAGCCGGTCCAGCTCCCGGAACGGGTCCGTACGCATCAACATCGATGCCTCCTTGGACTGATCAGGTTGCGGTAAGAAGTTGAGTCCGACCGACTCAACTTCTCCACCTTTACATCGGCGGCATTGGCTTTGTCAAGATGCGCGTGCGATCCGCGCCCGCGCGGCGATCTCGCCGGCCAGCGGGTACGCCTGGGCCACCCCGCGGTCGCGCAGCACCATCCGCATCGAGCCGGCGGTGTCCACGTGTACCTGCGCCAGCCGCAGCGCCCGGCGCAGCGGCCCCTGCACCACCCGTACGCTCTGGATCCGCGCGTACGGCACCACGGTCACCTCCCGGGTCAGCCAGCCGTCCCGGGCCGCCAGCACCGTGTCGCCCAGCCAGATCCCGAGGTACCGCCAGCGCAGCGGCGCCACCAGGCGGGCCCGGGCCGGTGGGCGTACCAGTGGCAGCCGGGTGACGTCGAGCCCGTCCAGCAGCTCGCCGACCACCCGCCGGACCACCTCCGGCGCGGCGACCGGGAGCAGACGGTCCACATGCGACTCGGCCTGCCGGTCGTGTACCCCGTACCCGGCCACATCGACGCGTACCTGCGCCCACCGTGCCGCCCGCCACAGCAGCGGCCAGACCACCGAGATCGCCTGGATGCGGTGCAGCGGAGCGGTCTGGCTACGGGTGGCCAGCCAACCGTGCCGGAGCACGAATTGCTGGCTGGGGTGTGCCCTGCCGGTGCGCGCCGTACCGGTGCTGCTGGTGCTCACCATGAAGTTCCAGTCGTCGACGATCCGGCGGGCCGGGCGCAGCAGCACGCCAGCCATGCCGGTGAGGAAGCTCGCCACCCCGACGAATGTCCACACCGGACGGTCGAGGAACTGCAGCGCCACCGTCGCCAGCGCCAGCGGCAACGCGAACACCTGCCCGGTCAGCAACTGGCTGTACAGCAGCCGCCGGTTCGCCACCGCGTGCAACAGCCGCTCATCCGGCGGCGCCGGCGCGGCCGGTGCGCCAACCGCC
>JAFMQQ010000421.1 GCA_017354595.1 Micromonosporaceae bacterium | reverse complement strand
TGCGAAGCTTGCTATAGCTGAACATGATGCCCGCGGCGATGCCGAGGACCAGTCCGACGAACAGGAAGATCGGTGCGGTACCGGCGATCCGGTCGACAAGCCAGCCGATACCCAGGCCACCGACGATGCACACCGCGTTTGCCGCGCCGAGGCTGAGCAGGTCCCAGGCGCTCGGCTGTGACCGGGTGCCCATCTCACCACGCCCTCTCCTCGGCCCCTCCCCTTCTCGCCACGCTGTCCCCAGCAGCGGCGGAAGCCGGCCGCGGACGTCTGGCTGGGCCGGCTCCGCGAGCGTCGCCGGCCGTAGTCGACGATGTTTCTCTCAGGTTGCCGGGACCGTATCACACGGGACATCCGGGCACTTCCGGCAGGGTGGGCGCCAGGATCACCCAAGGAGTACGGCGGCGAACGGGCGTACCGTCCGGTCGATCTCGTCCGCCGTCCGGCCGAAGTACGCGTCCCCCCGGCCCCACGGGTCGTCCAGGTCGTCCTCCGGCCGGGGCGCCGCCTCGCCCCGGTTCGCGGCGACCGCCTCGACCAGGGCGACGCCGCGCGCGTACACCGCCTCGGCCTCGGGGGCGTACGGCGGCAGTGCGGCCGGGTCCACCTGCGGCAGCAGCCGGCCGAACTCGCCCAGCACGAAGGTACGGTCGACCGCGTCCGGCCGCAGGCCGCGTACGTAGTCGACCTGGTCGCCGGTCGCGGTGAGGACCAGATCGGCCGCGTCCAGGTGCTCGCCGAGCAGCCGGCGGGCGGTGAAGCCGGTCGGCTGGCCGCCACGGCGGTGTACCTCCCGGGCGGCCGGCGGGTTCATCGCCTCACCCGCGTGCCAGCCGCCGGTACCGGCGCTGACGGTCAGCAGCAGCTTCTCGGCCTGCTCACCGACGAGCTCGTGGGCGGCCCGGGCGAGCAACCGCTCGGCCATCGGCGAGCGGCAGATGTTGCCCATGCACACGTGCAGCACCGTGAACCGGGGCACGCTCACTGCTCCGACTCCGGCTCGCCGGGGGCGGAGGCCGCGGCCCCGGCTCCGACCCCGCCGGCAGACTCCTCGGCGGCACCGGGCGCAGCGGCACCGGATTCGACCGGGCCCCAGTCGTCCGGGCCGATCGTGCCCGGGGCCACCTCGCGCAACTGCTCCAGGCTCACCGCGCCGACCCGCAGCACCCGGGGCACGTCGCCGGTAACGTCCACAATGGTCGATGCCACCGAGCCGGGAAGCTGCCCCGCCTCCAGGTACACGCTGACCGAGTAGCCGAAGATCTCGCGGGCCTGTTCCGCGGTCGAGGCCGGCGCCTGGGTCGTCTTGTTCGCGCTGCTGACCGCCATCGGTCCGGTCTCCCGCAACACCTCCAGTGCGACCGGGTGCAGCGGCATCCGCACCGCGACCGTACCGTCCATCTCCTCGCCCAGGTCCCACTGCAGGCTCGGCGCCTGCTCCACCACGATCGTCAGCGGACCCGGCCAGAACGCATCGACCAGATCGCCGGCGACCTTGGGCAGCCCGAAGACCAGCCCGTCCAGGGTGGCTCGGGTGCCGACGAGTACCGGCGGCGGGTTGCGCCGCCCCTTCGCGGTCAGCAGCGCGGAGACGGACCAGGACTTGAAGGCGTCGGCACCCAACCCGTACAGCGTGTCGGTCGGCAGCACCACCAGGTCGCCCCGCTGCACAGCGGCGATCGCCGCCTCGATCCCGCTGTCCCGCTCCTGCGTCGTCCGGCAGTCGAAGAGCATCACGGTGGCAAGTGTGCCAAATGTTGCCCGGTGCAGTACCGGGGGCGCCCGGCCAGATCGGCGTGTACCGAAACCTGCCCGAATCCGGCTGCCCGCAGCAGCTCCGGTACCACGCCTGCGTGGGACTCATGGTGCTCGATACCGAGCCAGCCGCCGGAACGCAGCAACCGGACCGCCCGCCCGATGACCGGCCGGATCACCGCCAGCCCGTCCGGCCCGGCGAATACCGCACCCGGCGGGTCGTACCCCGAGACCTCGGGCGCGACCGGAGCCCCGTCCGGTATGTAGGGCGGGTTGCATAGCAGGAGGTCCACGGTGCCGTCCAACTCCACCAGGGTTTGTGGGTCGGTCGCGTCGGCGGCGACCACCTCGACCGGCGGGTCACTGCTGGCGACCCGGCCGGATGCGTTGCGCCGCAACCACTCCAGCGCCTGCGCGTCGGCCTCCACCGCTATCACCCGCGAGCCGGGGCGCTCATGCGCGACCGAGAGGGCGATGGCGCCGGTACCGCTGCAGAGATCCACGACCGTCGGGCCGCCGGGTGCCACTGCCAGCGCCCAGTCCACCAGCAGCTCGGTCTCTGGTCGCGGGATGAAGACCCCGGGACCGACCGCCAGCTCCAGGTACCGGAACGGCGCGCTGCCCACCAGGTGCTGCAGCGGTACCCGCGCCGCGCGCGCCCCGACCAGTTCGCCGTACCGGTCCGCGCCACCGGCCGGGAACCGGCGCTGGATCGCCAACCGGCCCCGGTCCACCCCGAGTACGTGCGCCGCGAGCAGCTCCGCGTCCACCCGCGGGCTCGCCACACCCGCCCGCGCCAGCCTCGCCGCCGCTGCGGCGACGGCATCCTGGACCTCCGGGCGGACCTCCTCCGGGCGGAGCTGCGATTGCGGCACGCGTCATTCGTACCGCAGCGCCTCGACCGGATCCAGCCGGGCCGCCTGGCGAGCCGGCCAGTACCCGGCGATCGCGCCGACCACCACCGCGGCACCGAAGCCGACCGCGACGCCGAGCAGTGAGGGGCGCGCCTGCAGGTTCACCGCGCGGCCGACGAACTCGGCCGCACCCGAGCCGATGGCGGCGCCCAGCACCCCGCCGACCATGGTCACCAGGATCGCCTCGACCAGGAACTGCCGGCCGATGTCGCGCCGCCGCGCGCCGATCGCCTTGCGGGTACCGATCTCCCGGGTCCGCTCCCGTACCGTGACCATCATCGTGTTCGCCACCCCGATGCCGCCCACCACGAGCGCGATGGCGGCGATACCGATGAGGAAGTTGCGCAGCGTCGCCGCCTGGTCATTGGCGACCGCGAGCAACTGGTCCTGGCTGGCCAGCCGGAAGTCGTCGCTGGCGGTGAAGCCGAGGTGGTGGCGCTGGCGCAACAGCTGCTCGATGCCGCTCTCCACCTGGGTCACCTGGCTGGCGTCCTTCACCGACACGCCGACCGAGCGCAGCGAGCCGTCGGGCGAGATGGGTGCCAGCCGGCCCAGCGCCGCGGCGACCGGGACGAAGATGACGTCGTCCGGATCGCCGACGCCCGCGGCGCCCTTGGGCTGGCAGATCCCGGTCACCGTGAAGCTCAGTCCATTGATCAGGATCTCGGTGCCGATCGCGCTGGTACCGGAGAGGCCGAGGTCGCTCGCGGTGGTCGCCCCGAGTACCGCCACCCGCAGGCCGGTGTCCACCTGGTACGGGGTGAGGAAGGTGCCGTACCCGATCGTGTAGGCGCGTACCTGCGCCTCGCTGCTGTTGGTACCGGTGACCGTGGTGGTGGTGTTCAGCCGGCCGGCGACCACCACCGCGTTGTTGACCTGAAGCTCCGGCGCGACCGCGAGCACGCCCTGCTGCTGGGCGATCGCGTCGGCGTCGTCGGTGGTCAGCGTGCTGGCGGTACCGGCACCGCCGCGCAGCCCGTTGGTGAAAGTCGCACCGGCCTGTACCGAGACCAGGTTGGTACCGAGGCTGTTGATCCGGTCGGTGAGCCGGGCCTGGGCGCCCTCGCCCACGGCGAGCAGGGAGACCACGGCCGCCACGCCGATCACCACGCCGAGCGTGGTGAGCAGGGTGCGTACCCGGTTGGTGCGCAACCGGCGCACCGCGATCCGCAGCGCCTCGACGAGGGTCACGAGACCTCCAC
>JAFMQQ010000067.1 GCA_017354595.1 Micromonosporaceae bacterium | reverse complement strand
TCGAGGAGCCGCCGGCGCTCAGGCGCCGGTCGGCTGTACAGCGCCGACGGTGAGCCGCCCGGCCAGCGGGGTGCCGAGGTAGTCCAGGGTGCCGAGGTCGACGCCTGCGGCGCGCAGGTTCACTCCGGCACCGACCAGGGGCGAGCGTCTCCGCGGTACGAAGCCGAGGGCCAGCCAGACACCGTCCCCGCGCTGCGCCTGCGGGTACACGAATCCCGGGTCGATGCTGCGGACGCCGCTTCCCGGCTCCTGGCCGGCAGCGGAGCGCCACTGGTCGAGTCCAGAGTAGACAGACGGACCCCACCTGGCCTGCCACTGGCCGGCGGTCGCGTACAGGTCGTTGCCACGCAGCGCCACCTGGCTCAGCCGGAACGCGAGGTGGGAGTCGATCAACGGCGTCCCGACCGCGATGAAGATGTTGTTCCACACCACCACCCGGTCCAACGTTCCAAACAGGACGATCGCGGCCGGCTGCGCCGTCCCCCTGCCACGGACGACCACGGTGTTGTGGTACACGAACGAGCGGGTCACCCGCCCGCCGATCGTGATCCCCCCGTAGTAGGAACCCTTGCCGGCGTCATTCTGGCTGATATTGAACCGGACGACGTTGCCCTCGTGCGCCGACCCGGTGACCGGGCTGTAGAGCATGAAGCCCGGACCGTCGTTGCCATAGGCAAGGTTGTACTGCAGATACGACGCGACGACATTGCGGTCCAGGTCGAACCCGCCGCCGTCGGCGTGGCCGCCGGTACGGTTGTTGTACGAGACGTTGTGCTCGATCGTCACGTGTGCGGAGTCGAAGGACCAGATGCCGACCGGCCCGGACGGCGCGGTACACCTGGCACCGTTGTCGTACGCCACCGAGTGCCGCACCACGCCGCCGTCGACGCTGGCCAGGACGATCCCGTTGCCGCTGCTGGTGAAGTGGTTGGTCGGGTCGCCCAGGTTGCCGAACGCCTCCACATTGGACACAGTCAGGTGCTGGTGAGCGTACGCCGGCCTGGCCGGATGCACCGCCGGCCCGAAGCTGACCAGACCGTTGTCCCGGTTGCCGTACAGCCGGGAGTCGCTGACCAGCACATCGCGGAACCCGGTGCTGCCGTTGCCACCGCCGATCTCGACACCGTTGTGGAAGCCGCTGACGTCCACGTCGTTGATGGTGGCGCCGGAGAGCTTGCGGCCGCCGGGCAGGTTGCTGTACAGCTTGATCCCGGCTTGGCTGCGGTAGGCGACCGGGTTGCCGATGATGGCCAGGTCGTGGATCCAGACGCCGGCCGTGTTGTGCACGGTGATTCCAGATACCCCGCGTGGTGGGATGAGCGTGGCACGCCCCACACCGTAGGAGCCGATCTCGACCGGGTGCGCCGGGTCGCCGGCCTCGCCCGGCCGCAGCACGATGAAGCCCGGGTACTGCGCACCGCCCTGCAGCAGCACCCGGTCCCCCGGGCGCAGCGCCAGACCGTACAGCCACCGCAGGCTCCGCCAGGGCCGGCCGGGCGACCTGCCGTCCTGGCTGTCGTTCCCGTCCGGGCTGATGTAGTAGGTGCGCCCGCCACCCGGATTCTGGTCCTGTACCGAGGCCAGGTTGTACCTGCTCCAGCCGGCCGTGAAGTCGCCCCCGCTCAGGTGCAGGACCATGGGTACCAGGACGATCAACAAGGCGAGCCCGGGAGCCACCAGCCGCGCGCGGGCAGGGCCTGGCCGGTGTGGATCACGCCGGCCCCCCGTGACCGAAAACCCCACGCAGACGCAACGATCCAGACCCGGTCCCGGATACTGCAGGAATCTCACTTGTCGACGGCGCCGAGGTTCCTTAAGTTGGATCTACACGAGAGAGGAGGTGGTCCAAAGTTGTATAGCCATAGGACTCGTGAGGTGGCTGTCAGCTAACCGCCGTCTCCTGGACTCGCCATCGTCGAGCCCGCGCGCCCGCTAGGGCACCGTTCTAGCCAAAGGGGTTCTAGCAAAAGGGGCGGGGTACTCGTGTCCTTGCTCAGGATGCGGCGCGGCGAATACCAGGCAGCTACCCGACCCCCGGGTGCCGGCCCCAGTCCGAGCCGGCCCGCGCGAGCGGAAGCCCGGGGGTCGTTCCATCTCTCCCACCCTTCCAGCAGCGCGCCGCCCGCGGCCCAGCCTCGGTCCGCCGGCCGACGCCCAACCGCCCACCGGGACACACGGACTTGCGCCGTCCGGGCAAGATGAGGATCCTCTCGCCGTACCCGCCCCCGGAGGCCGTGATGACCACGACCGAGACCCGCAACACCTACCTGGACCAGGTCGTCGCTCAGCAGGCGCAACTGGAGCAGGACCTGCAGAAGCGCGCGGCTTCCGCGCCGCTGGTGGCGCGCAGCCGGCACATAGCGGCGGCCGCCAAACCACCCGCACCCGGCGCCGTCAGTGACGCCGAGTTCCTCGCTGAAGAATCGTTCGCCGCGCCGCCCAGTCCCAGCGGGCCGTCCACCGCCGCCGTCGACGTCCACATCAGCGGCTTCGGCCGGTGGAAGACGGTGCTGGTACCGCCGAACGCGTTCGTGGTGCACACCCGCCGGGGCCACAGCGAGCCGCTGCACGTCGGGCTGGGGATCTCCTTCCGGTTCAACCCGGCGACCGACTCGTTCCTGGTGGTACCGGGCGCCATGCAGACGATCCTGATCAACGCGTACTGCATCTGCCGGGAGCTGCAGGGGCTACTGGTCCAGGCGTACGTACAGTGGATCATCCAGGACTTCTCCACCGCGTACAAGAAACTGGACTTCAGCGACCCGGTCGAGCCGATGCGACTGGTCAACCTGCAACTCAAGGAGCAGGCCGAGGCGACCATCAAGGACAAGGTCGCCACGATGAGCGTGCATGAGGTGCTCAGTGACAAGCAGCCGATCATCGAGGAGCTGACCGCCCGGCTGCGAGGTGTGGCCGAGGGCGAGGGCAACCGCGATGCCGGGTTGGGGCTGCGCATCGTCACCGTCCAGATCAAGGAGGCGGTGGTCAGCTCGTCCCGGCTGTGGCAGAACCTGCAGAAGCCGTTCCGTGCCGAGCAGCAACAGATCGCCCGGGTCGCCGAGCTGGCCGCCGAGACGGTGGTCGCGGAACGCGAGCTGGCCGCGGAGCGGGTCGCCAGCACCCAGCGGATCGAGAGCGAGCGCGAACTGGCGCAGTTGCGTGCCCGGATCGCCGCCGAGACCTTCGACCAGGAAACCGCGGAGCGGGTACGGCGCACCGAGCGCGAGCAGGAGGACGCCCGCCGGGTGGCGGACATCGAGAACGAGACGCGGGTGCACGAGCTGGCGCTGGAACGGGCGCTGCACGAACAGCAGGAGGAGATCGAGCGGCTGCGCATCGAACGCGACTTCGCGGCCAAGCGGCTGACCCTCGACCACGAGCTGGCGCTGGCCCGCAGCCGCGCCCAGGCCCGCCATGACGAGGCGCTGCTCGCGTTGGAACGGACCAGGCTGCAGGTCGAAATCGACAATGATCAGTCACCGGCGAACCTCCAGGCGAAGCTGGTCGCATCGCTACCGGAGATCGTGCAGCGGCTGCCGCAACCGACCGAGCTGCGCTCGGTGAACATCGGCTCCGCCGACGGCACCAGCCTGGCCGGCATCGTCGGGCAGCTCAGCGCGGCGGTGGCGGCGGTACAGTCGGCGCTGTCCCGCCCACCCCAGACTTGAGTCTATTGTGGACGGTCGTCGGCGGTCACCGCTCGGCGGGGAACGCACAGAACTCGTTGCCCTCCGGGTCGGCCAGCACCCACCAGTCGATGTCCCCGCCGGGCTCGCGCAGGACTGAGGCGCCGACACCAAGAAGCTCATCCGGTACCGGCGCCGCCAGCGACAGGTCCCAGTGCACGCGGTTCTTCACGGTCTTCGGCTCGGGTACCGGCTGGAAGAGCCATCCCTCCCACGGAAAGCCTTCCGCACCGACGAGTACGGCGCCGTACTCCTTGGCTACGGCGCTGCCGCCGAGCAGCTGCGCCCACCAGGCTGCCTGAGCCTCGCTGTCCCGGCAGTCGGTGACCAGCTGGAACACGCCGGGCTCACCCGGCCGGTGTGACTGGTTCGGGTCACCGGCGACGGGCTCGTCGGGTGGAAAGGCGCAGAACTGGTTGCCTTCCGGGTCGGCGAGCACCCAGTGCCGCGCGTGGCCCGCCGGCGCTCGTACGACCGCGGTACCGGCCGACAGCAGGCCGGCCGGGTCGGGTGCGGCGAGGCGCAGATCCAGGTGTACCCGGGTCTTCCCGATGCGCGGCTCGGGTACCGGGTTGATCCACACAACCTCGCTCGCCGGCCGGCCGGCGAGGGGCTCGAGCCGCCCGACTCCGTTGTTGCGGAGGTACAGTTGCCCGCCGAGCACCTGCCGCCAGAAGCCGGCCAGGCGTGGCACATCGCCACTGTCCAGGCACAGATCCTTGAAGCTCGCCAGCGCCATCGCTATATGGTCCCCGGGGCTGCGGGCGGCCGGCATACCATATTCTGGCTGGGGCGTGCCCGTACGGGCGCGCGCATGGTTCGCCCCCGTAGCTCAGCTGGTAGAGCGCCCGCCTTGTAAGCGGATGGTCGCAGGTTCGAATCCTGTCGGGGGCTCCAACTATGACCGGGGCAAAGCCCAGCATCACTCGATGATTGGCCGGGCCAGCGAGGTAGCTGACATCCATCCTTGACATCAGCCGGCCGACCCGAACGCCTCGCCGAGCCTACGCAGGGCCGCCGCCTGCTCGCCCATGCCGTGTGCGCGTAGATCGACAATGTGACATCAACGTGGGAATGCCCGGCGATCGCCTGGGCGACATGCGGAGGAGTGCCCAGACTCAACAGCAAGGTCAGGCAAGTGTGCCGCAGATCGTGAAACCGGACATCGGGGATGCCGGATCGCCCACGGATGCCGTAGAAGTGCCGGGTCAGGTTTCGCGGCTCAATAGGAGTACTGAGGGCCGTGGCGAACACCAGGCGTTGTCCGCCCACGACGAGCCTGCCCTGAGCCGGTCGCCAGCCTGCCGGACCCGTTGCTCCTTCAGTGCTGCGGCGACCGGTGCCGGCAGCGGAAGGGTCCGGCGCGAACGCCGGGTCTTGGTGCGTTGATCTGGTGCCGGCCAGCCGCCCGAACCAGGTTGTGCCGCACAGTCAGGGTGCCGGCGTCGAAGTCCACGTCCGACCACTGGAGGCCGAGCAGCTCGCCCCGACGCAGTCCGAGTATGAGTGCGGCAGGTGGACTCCTCGGTCGCTGGCATGCTCAACGCGACAACTCCACTATCGACCTTGCTGCTGGCTCTCGTCCTGCGGCACCAGCGCACTGTCCACATGCGCACGATCCTCGGCCTCACCTAGGTACCGGGGGATCCAGTTGCAGCGTCGGCCGTCATCTACCTGCTGCCAGCCGTAGCTGTACTCCTCGGCGTTGCCGGGCTTGGCGAACACATCACACTTCGAGCGCTTGCTAGGCCTAGCCATTCTGTTGGGCGGCGTCGCACTCGTCCGCAGCGCACCTAAGGCCGCCGGGGGGGCGCCAACCAGGTACGGTAGAGCAATGGCGAACGCGGACAAGCCTGAGACGCCGACACTGCCGGACGAGCTGCGCGGCCTAACCTACGACCGGGCCACGCCCGAGCAGGTCGCCCAAGTCCGGGCCTACATCCGGGCCAAGCTCGCCGCCCTTGACGCGCGGTGGACACCCGAAGAGCGCGAGCAGCGGCGGCAAGAACTCCGCCGCCGTTTCGGCCTCGCGTGACCATCCGCGCGGTCCTGGACACCAGCGCCATCCGCGCCTACGCCGCCGGCTCTATCGACGTTGGCGAACTGATCGGCGAGTTCAGCGACGAGGGTGCCCAGTTTGGTCTACCAGTCCTGTGCCTTGCCGAGGCCGCGACCAGTGCCAGCCCGCACACCCTGCGCATGCTGAACATCCTTACCCACCACCCCGACGCGGTCATCCTGCCGGTGGAGGCCGACCAGTGGCAGGACGCCGCCACCGGCAGCACCCTGTACGGCACCCTCGCCCGAGGATGCTCCGCACTCGCGGTCGCCACCGGCCGCGCCGACTACGTCATCACCGCAGAACCCCACGCCTACCCCGGCATCGACACCATAGGCATCTGACCATCGTTCGGCCTGGATAGCGCGACGCGTCAGGATCGTGCGCCAAGATCGCCAAGATCGTGTGCCTGGGCTCACATGAAGCTTGACGAAACGGCCCCGCACGATCCTTGACGCCTGGTCATGATCGAACAGGGCATGGTGCTCGACCGATCGTAGGGCGGTCGTCCGGTCAGGGGTTAGGCCAGCCCGAGCTGGCGCTCGGCGTCGGCGACCACTCCGTCCACCTCCCGCTCGGACAGGTGCGCCTCTCGAACGATGACGGTCGACACCACAGTCCATACGCCAGCGCGGTCCTTCAATGACAAGTCGGCGACGAACGCCGGCTCCCCCAACGCCGCTCGGGTCACCGCATCCATATGCATCAGCGGCAGGTTCATCCGGTAACGCTGCTTGATCCAGGCCATCGTCGCCGTCACCTCCCTCAGATCGCGCCCTCGGGCGAAGGCCAGCCGCGCCAACCGACGACACACCACCTCCAACACGGACATCGCCTGTCCGGTCTCCGGTGTATACCGCATCTGCTCCAGCAGCCGGTACCGGGTCTCGTTGTCCCACGCCAGAGTCGCCTTAACCCACTGGGCCGGCCGGCTGCGCGGCTGGGTGGTAGCCACCTCTGGCCGAGCCACCCGCAACCAATCCACCGGAGCACCTCGCTGCGCCGGCGCCAGTGCGTCGTCGGCCACCGGCAGCATCAACGCGCCGTTAGCCGTCAATACCCCCTCCGCCATCAACTGACCCAGCAATTCCTCGCTCTGCACCACCAGCGCATCGATCTCACCAGCCGACAGACGCAGATCCACGCCCAGCTGCAGCGCCACTGCCACGGCTGACTCGCCTACGACCTCGCGGTCGACCTGATAGGCCAGGTACTGCTCCCCCAACGCCATCCGCAGCACCGCCTCCGCCTCCCGCCGCGTGAACGGGACCTCCTCCGGGAGCTTTTCCCACAGGCGGTCCACCCAGGCCGCCAACTCCCGCACGTCGGTGTCGGGCGTGAACCGTCGCCACGCCAAGACAGACATCGCGGCACCGACGGCTCCTAACCGGGTCTGGGCGAGCTCACCCTCCGGATCCTCTTCAATACCATCCAGCCGACGCTGCGCCTCCTGGTCGTCCAGCACCGCCGCGCGCAACATCAAGCGCGCGACGCCACCCTCCGGAGTCTGTGGCAGGACACCCGACCACCGATCATCCACGGATGGCTCACCACATCCCTCGAACCACTTCGCGACACGCCCCACGATAACCGCCATCGCGAAGGTCGCCCGACCAGGTGTCAAACGTCAACCGAGGCCGCCGTGTCAAAGATCAGCCGGGGCACGACAATTGCCAAGATCGCGTGCCAAGATCGCGCCCAGCTCCAGGAGCAGCGTGACAACTGTGTGCCGCAGGTCGTGCAGCCGGACATCGGGCAGTCCGGCCCGCTCGCGAAGTGCGTAGCAGTGCCGGTTGAGGTTACGTGGCATAGTTACCCGGTGGATCCGCCCCGGCCGTACGGGCCGCCGACCCTCGCGCCTTCGCCAAGCCGGCCAGGCGTCCGCTTCACAGTGGTCATTGTGCTGGTCGCTGCGTGTGCGGTGGTGTTTTTCGCCGCCGCCTTTGTCGGGGGCTTCCTGATCTGGCAGCGCAGCGCCGGCCCTTCCTGGCACGCGCACGCCCCGCACGCCCCGTCCGCGTCGCGGCCGGTCCGCGGCCCGTTCACCACTACTGCGACCAGTCCGCTGTACCGGCTGGAGGTCGACATCGCCCCGGGCATGAGCGGAATCAACACACTGCACCTGTACGCGTACACGCCGGCTGGTGCCTCGCTGAAGGTGGCCGAGTGGCGGGCGTCGGCGGCGCAGCAGGGGCGTGGCGTCCAGCCTTTCGACATCCGCCTGGTCGCGCTGACCGAGTCTCACGCCATCGGCGAGGTCAACCTACCCGATGTGGGTATCTGGACTTTCAGCTTCACCCTTCGTACCAGGGATGTCGATACGGGTACGGTCCGCATCACCGTCCCCATCACCTGACCGCGACACCGACACGGCACCGCATGGTTGACGTCCGCGTCCCACGTGAAGTCCAACGGATGGCCTAGGGACGTTAGCGGGACTTCCTGGTAGACGTACTTAAATGTTCTACATCGTGGTTGTGATTGCCACCCTCGTCGGAGTCGTCATCTCACGACTGATCGTGCTCCGCCGTGCGCGTGGCCGCCTTCGCGTGGCGGAGATGGACGTCCTTGCTGGGCACGCGCCTGTCATAGATGGGGCCGTCCGGATCACGACGGGGAACCTGTGGCAGCGGCGATGGCGGCATGGCTTCATCCGGGTCACACCGGCGAGAGTCGGGTGGCGTCCGCGCCTGCGCTCCTGGCCCCGGATCGAGCTGAGTGGTATCCGGATGCTGGGCGGCCCACGTCGCCCACGAGGGCTAGAAGTGTGGTGGATTTCGCCCGACGCGTGGATCTACCGCGCCATGGCCGACGATCACCGCGAGTACGAGGTTGCCGCACTCTCCGCGTCCCGCCGGTTGTTCGAGTACCAGATCGGTCGCCAGGCGTGGCCCGGGTAACGAGCCGCAACGGCCGGGGTCGATCCGTGGATCAGTGGGCTCTGTCCAATCTGGACGCCGAGACTACGGTGGCAGATCTGGCCCGCAGGGCCCACATGTCGACCCGCTCATACCTGCGCCACTTCAGGCGGTGCGGCGGCAGAAAGCGCCAGCGCAGGCGCATGAGTCGGCCCCGCCACTCAGTGCGACTCGCGGCCGACCGCGTCGCCCGAGGAGCCGAGCAGGAAGTCCATGTCCGCTCCGGTATCCGCGCCCAGCACCGTGTCCACGTAAAGCTTCTGCCAGCCACGGTCGGGGCGGGCCAGCGCCGCCACCAGTGCCGGTGATGGCGGGCGGGCGTCCAGCTCCTGCTGCGGTACCTCCACCTCAATCCGGCGGCCCGGGACATCCAGGCTGATGATGTCGCCCGAGCGTACCCGGTCTAGTGGACCGCCAGCCGCCGCCTCCGGTGCCACGTGAAGCACCACGGTGCCGTACGCGGTGCCACTCATCCGGCCGTCGCAGACCCGTACCATGTCGCGTACGCCTTGGCGCAGCAGCTTCGCCGGCAGTGGTGTATTCGAGACCTCCGGCATGCCCGGGTACCCCTTCGGGCCGCACCCGCGCAGTACCAGCACCGAGTCCGCGTCCACGTCGAGGTCCGGATCGTCGATGCGGGCCCGGAAGTCCTCGATCGAGTCGAACACCACCGCCCGGCCCCGGTGCCGCAGCAGGTGTGGCGACGCGGCGGCGGGCTTGATGATGGCGCCATCCGGGGCCAGGTTGCCGCGCAGTACCGCGATACCGGCGCTGGGTTGCAGTGGCTCCGAACGCGACCGGATCACATCGGTGTCCCAGATCTGCGCACCGTCCAGATAGGACACCAGTGGCTCGCCGGTCACCGTCAGCGCGGTCGGGTCGAGCAGGTCGCGCACCTGGTCCAGTACCGCCGCCAGCCCGCCGGCCCGGTGCAGATCCTCCATCAGGTACTTGCCGGCCGGCTGCAGGTTCGCCAGCAGCGGGACATCCGCACCGATCCGGTCGAAGTCGGCAAGCGCCAACGGCACACCCAACCGACCCGCGATGGCGAGCAGATGCACCACGGCGTTGGTGGAACCGCCGAGCGCGGCGAGCGCGACGATGGCGTTGTGGAACGAACCGGCAGTCAGCACATTGCTGGGC
>JAFMQQ010000420.1 GCA_017354595.1 Micromonosporaceae bacterium | reverse complement strand
GGGCGAGCAGCGCTTCGGCGAGCGCTGCGGGGTCCGGCTCCACCAGCAGGCCACCGCCGGGGGCGAGGATCTCGGCGGTGCCGCCGGCGCGGTACCCGACGACCGGGGTACCGGCGAGCAGCGACTCCACCGTGACCCGGCCGTACGCCTCGTTGCGGGACAGCATCAGGGTCGCGTCCGCCCAGCCGTACAGCGCCTGCGGGTCGTCTGTCCACTCGCGAATCTCCAGCTGCCCGGCGACCCCGCGCGCGGTGGCCAGCCGGCGCAGCGCCTCCCGGTCGGTGGAGTCGCCCGTGGCGGCCAGCAGCAGGCGCAGTTCCCGGCCCCGAGCCCGGCAGATGCGCAGCGCCGCGAGCGCGTCGGCGTGCCCCTTGGCCGCGGTGTACCGGCCGAGCAGCAGCAGCCGCGCCAGTCCCGGCGGGCGCCCGGGGTCCGGCCGGAGGGCCGGGTCGGCGCCGTCGGGTTGCGCCGGCCGTTCGATCACCGGCGGGATGACGCGTACCTTGTCCCGGGCCGCCGGTGCGGCACCGCACAGCTGGTCGGCGACGTACTGCGAGAGCGCCACGATGCCGGCCGAGTAGCGCGCGATCAGCCGCGCGATCAGCCGCCGGGGCAATACCGAGCGCAGGCTCGGGTTGGTCAGCAGGCTCTCCTGGACCACCCAGACATGTGGCACCGCGGCCCAGCGGGCCGCGAGCGCGCCGGCCGGTACCACGGCGGTGTTGGTCACCACCACATCCGGTCGGGTGCGTGCGAGGTACCGGCGGTACCGCGGCACCGAGGCGAGTGCCTGAACCAGCCGCACCGCACCCACCACCGGGTTGTACCGCCGCCCCATCCACGACCGGGTGGGCAGGACCACCACCCGGGCGCCGGCCGCGGCGAGCTCCGTACAGAGTGGACCATCGGCCGGTACGGTGGCCGTCACGTCGTGCCCGTGCTCCCGGACCGCCGCCCGTACCAGAGCCAGCAGGCCGAGTTCCGCACCCATCCGGTCGGCGGAGTGGCTCACGAACAGCAGGCGCACTAGAACCTCTCGATGGGTCCGTGGACTCCGCGCAGCCCGTCCCGGTAACCGGCCAGGCCGGCCAGGGACCGCAGCCGCCGCGGCCGCGCGCCGGCGAGCAGGCCGAGCGCGAGGGTCGCCAGGTTCTTGTAATGCACCGGTTCGCGCAGCAGCCGGCGTACCGGATGCGGGTAGTGCTTGCGTACGTAGAGCACCTCGTTGCGGTGGTGATAGTACAGCGCGCGCGGGCTGGAGAGGGCGAGGCTGCCGCCGCGCTGGTGCCACACCCGCGCGGCGCATACCAGGCCGGCCCGGCCGCCGGCCAGCGTGATGCGCCGCACCAGATCGAACTCCTCCTTGTAATGGAAGAAGCGCTCGTCGAACAGGCCGACCCGGGTGGCCCAGTCCACCCGCAGCAGCAGCCCGGTACCGGTGACCACGTCCACCTCGTGCGCGCCGGCCGGGCAGCCCGGGCAGATCACCGGTGCCACCTTCCCCTTCGGCAGCATCGCCGCGACGAGGTACGGCTGCGGCTGCGGATCGGCCGGGTCGGCCGAAGCGACCTGCGCCGGTACCGAGACCGCGAACTGGTCCGCGTACCCGAGCTGGGTGGACAGCGCCCCCGGCGCCGGTACGCAGTCGGCGTTGAGTAGCCACACCCGGTCGATACCGCGCTGCGCGGCGACCCGGATGCCCGCGTTCATGCCGCCCGCGTAGCCGAGGTTGTGCTCCAGCGCCAGCACCGGCGCTTGGCCATCCATTGTGGACAGGGAGTCGTCGGTGGATCCGTTGTCCACCAGCAGCACCTCCGGTACCACCTCGCCGGCCCGTACCGCGCGCAGGCAGCGCAGCGTCTGTTCGGCGCAGTTCCAGTTGAGGATGACCGCAAGCACGTCGCTAGCCATTGCCGGCGGCTCCACTCTCCACTGTGGCCGGTGCGGGTGGGGCGGCCGGGCGCGGGTGCCGCCTACCCCGCAGCACCACCGCGCTGGCCGTACCCTGCAGCACGAACAGCAGCACCGAGACCACGGCCAGGCCCACCGTGCCGTACCCCGCCGCCACCACCGGGTAGGCCAGCACGGCCAGCACCGCGGTGCCGGTACCGATCAGGGCCGTGGCCCGCTCCCGGCCCAGGTTCACCAGCCGCGCGCTGAGCATCTTGTCCACCGCCACCGCCACGCTGCGCGGCAGCAGCAGCGCGCCCAGCAGCAGCGCACCGTGGTACCCCTGCGCCACCGCCCCGATCGCGGCGAGCCCGGCGAGTACCAGCACCCCCATGCCCAGCGCCACCTGTACCGCCCGGCGCAGCATCCCGGGTAGCCGGCTGGCCGCGCCCTCCTCGTGGTCGCCCAGCGCCCGCTGCGCCTGTACCACCGCGCCCGCCTGAGCGAACTCGACCGCGTTGATGGCCAGCGAGTAGACGGCGAGCGCATCCGGCCCCTGGTACCGGGAGAGCGCCAGCTGGTCGAAGCGGAAGGTGAAGATCTGGGCCACCGCGCCGGCGTGTGTGACGCCCATCCGGACCACCTGCTCGGGCCCGGACGAGGCGCGGCCCAGCATCCGCGCCAGCGGCCCGCCGTACCGCAGCCACATCGCCACCGCCATCGTCGCCTGGCAGCCCAGCCAGACCAGCAGCCAGGTGCCGGCCCGGCGCACCGACAGCGCGATGAGCACCAGGTACAGCAGCGGAGCCAGGGTGGCGAAGGCGGCCCGGTACCGGTACACCCCCTGCAGCCCGCCGGTGACCAGACCGGCCGCGCCTGGGATGGTACCGGCGGCGAGGCACGCGGCACCGATCGCCGCGCCCGCCAGCGACGCCTGCCCGGAGTACTTCGCGAAGCCCCAGGCGAGCGCCGCGGCCAGCGGTACCGTCGCCGCGTACACGGCGAGGCTGCGCCGGCCGGCCGCCTCCACCAGCCAGCCCCGGCCGCGGGCGAGCAGGAACGTCTCCAGTGACATGCCGCCCACCGCGACCGCGACGGTGGCGCTGGTGGTCGTCGCGACCAGCAGCCCGCGTTCCCGCGGCGGCAGCGCGACGGTAAGCAGGACAGCGCAGCCGGACATGCCCAGCGCGAGCACGTACATCGCGGTCGCCCCGCCGACCAGCCGGGACAGCGCGCGGGCGTAGCGGCTGCCGGCAGCGGCCAACCCGTTCATCCGGCGCCCGCGGCGGGCATCTGCACGCGCAGGCCGGCCAGAGTGCCGGCCAGCACCGCGCCGGCCGCGGCCGGGCCGCCGAAGACGAGGGCTTTCCCGGCGTACCCGAGCCGCGCCGTGACCATCACCGGAAGGCGGCCCCGGTAGTGCCGCCGGAAGAAGATGGCGCAGCTGCGGCTGGCGTGGAAGTACGCGGTACCCGACTTGGCCCGCAGGTCGCGCCTGGCGCCGGTGGCCGCACCGCCGGCGTGCGCAACGCTAAGCCCGCCGACCGCGACCGTGGGGATCCCCAGCTGGGCCGCGCGCAGCGCCAGGTCGGCCTCCTCGAAGAAGAGGAAGTAGTCCTCGCAGAAGCCGCGCAGCGCGAGCCACGCCTCCCGGGTGGCCAGCAGCGAGTGGCCGGCGACGTAGGTCAGCCTCCGCCCGCCCGGTGCCCGGTCGGTGCCCGGTCGGCCGCTGCGCCCGGTCCACAGGTCGACCGTGCCCAGATCGGGGTGTACCTCTCCGGCCGGCGTGGCGCGGGCGGTCGCGCCGAGCACCCGGTCCCCGGCCCGGCGCAGCCCCGCGGCGTCGGCCAGGGTACCGGCGGTGAGCCTGGTGTCCGGGTTGAGTACCCAGATGACCTGGGCGCCCTGGCGCAACAGCCAGTCCGCACCGAGGTTGTTCCCGGCCGCGTACCCCACATTGCCGTGTCCGTGCAGCACCGTGG
>JAFMQQ010000419.1 GCA_017354595.1 Micromonosporaceae bacterium | reverse complement strand
CCACCCCCGGCTACTCCGGCGCACCACCCCACTCGGCCACCGGGTCGTAGTCGACCTCCAGCTGCTCCTGGGCCGGGCGCTGCGCCTGCGGTACGTGCCGCAGGTTGACCCGGATCCGGTACCACGCGCTGCTGCGCCCGCGCATCGAGTCGACCAGGATGTCCGCCGGTTCAAGGTGCGGCACCACATCCGGGTGCCGCGCCTTCCACCGGTCCAGGCCGGCCATCGCCTCGTCCTTCCCCTTGGCCTTGGCGATCTCGATCAGCGGCATGCTGCTGCGCCGGCGACCGGTCGGCCCACCCACCCGGGTGCGTGGCGGCCCGGGCGGGGCGGTACGGGTACGTGCCGCGGGTACCTTCACCTTCAGCTTCGCGGCGTGTTCCAGCAGCGCCGCAAGCGACCCGGGCGACTCGTCGATGCCCGCGGACGGGTCGCCGATCGCGGCGTACCGGTCGGGGACGGTGCGTGCCGTGTACCAGCCCGGTTCGCAGTCGGCCACCTCGTCCCAGTGCAACGGAGTGGAGACCCACGCCTGCGGTACCGGCCGCACCGAGTACTGCGAGGCGGTGGTGTGGTCCTTGGCGTTCTGGTTGTAGTCGACGAAGACGCCGCGCCGCTCCTCCTTCCACCACTGTGCGGTGGCGATATCCGGCGCCCGGCGCTCCACCTCCAGGGCGAGCGCGTACGCGGCCTTCCGCACCTCCGCATGCGTCCACTGTGGAGTGATGCGGCAGAAGATGTGGAAGCCGCGGGAACCGGAGGTCTTCGGCCAGCCGGTCAGCCCGAACTCCTCCAGCACCTGATGGCAGAGCAGCGCCACCCGGCGTACGTCCGCCCAACCGACGCCCGGTATCGGGTCCAGGTCCACCCGCAACTCGTCCGGGTGCTCCAGATCCTCCGCGCGGACCAGGTGCGGGTGCAGGTCCAGGCAGCCGAGGTTGACCACCCAGGCCAGCTGCGCCGCGTCGCGTACCACGATCTCGTCCGCCACGCCGCCCGACGGGTACCGCAGCTGTACCGTCTCTATCCACTCTGGACGGTTCTCCGGCGCGCGCTTCTGGTAGAAGGCCTCACCGGTGATCCCGTTGACGTGGCGCTTGAGCGCCATCGGCCGGCCGTAGACGCCGCGGACCGCGCCGTCGGCCACCGCGATGAAGTAGTGCACCAGCTCCAGCTTGGTAAGCCCGATCTCCGGGAAGTACACCTTCTCCGGGCTGGAGATCGCCACCTCGCGCCCGGCGATCTGCAGCACCTCCTTGCTTCCCGCCATGCCCGAAAGATACCCGGGCCGCGGCTACTACGTCGGGCGCAGCCGGCGTTACGCCCGCCGTCGGATGCCACCGCACCCGTCGGCACCGATACTCGGAACCATGCCTGACCGCGCGTACATCAAGCCGCCGTGGTGGATGCTCGCCATCGGCAACCGCTTCTCCGTGTTGAACCGCAAGATGATCGCCAGGCTCTCGGTGCCCGGCCGGCGCAGTGGCCGGCTGCGCACCACACCCGTAGTGGTGCTGGAGCACGAGGGCGACCGGTACCTCATCGCGCCGTTCGGAAACACCGAGTGGGTACGCAACCTGCGTGCGGCCCGGCACGGCCGGCTGGACCAGGGCGGCCGGGTCGAGCAGTTCGTACCGGTGGAGATCTCGCCGGCGGACCGGCCACCGCTCATCGAGGCGTACCTGAAGCGGTACGGCAGGGCACCCAAGGTGGCCAGCAGTTTCCGGCAACTCCCCGACCCGGCCGACCACCCCACGTTCCGCATCAACGCCGTCGCCTAGTGCAATCTGTCGTACAGCTGTGCGAAACTGAGGTATGCCCGGCGAGGCGACCATCCTGCACGCCGACCTCGATGCGTTCTATGCCTCGGTTGAACAGCGCGACGATCCGGCGCTGCGCGGCCGGCCGGTGATCGTCGGCGGCGGGGTGGTCCTCGCCGCGAGCTATGAGGCGAAGGCGCGCGGTGTGCGGACCGCCATGGGTGGCCGGCTGGCCCGGGCGTTGTGCCCGCAGGCGGTCGTGGTCGAGCCACGGATGTCGGCCTACTCGGCCGCGAGCAAGGCCGTCTTCGAGGTGTTCCGGGACACCACCCCGCTGGTCGAGGGGATCTCCATCGACGAGGCCTTCCTCGACGTCGGCGGGCTGCGGCGCATCGCCGGCAGCCCGGTGCAGATCGCGACCCGGCTGCGCCGGGAGGTCCGCGACCGGGTCGGCCTGCCGATCACGGTCGGCGTGGCGCGCACCAAGTTCCTGGCCAAGGTCGCCAGCCGGGTGGCCAAGCCCGACGGGCTGCTGCTCGTAGCGCCCGAGCGCGAGCTGGCGTTCCTGCACCCGTTGCCGGTCGAGCTGCTCTGGGGCGTCGGTCCGGTCACCTCCGGCAAGCTGCGCGAGCGCGGCATCCGCACCGTCGGGCACGTGGCCCGGTTGGGCGAGGCGGCGCTGGTCTCCATGCTCGGTCAGTTCGCCGGCCGGCACCTGCACGCGCTGGCGCACAACAAGGACCCGCGGCGGGTGGTGGTGGGGCGGCGGCGCGGATCGATGGGCGCGCAGCGTGCGCTGGGCCGGTCCGGGCGCTCCCCGGCCGAGATCGACGCGATCCTCGCCGGGCTGGTCGACCGGGTCACCCGCCGGATGCGGGCCGCCGACCGGGCCGGGCGAACCGTCACACTGCGGCTACGCTTCGACGACTTCTCCCGGGCAACCCGGTCCCACACCATGCCCCGGGAGACCTCGCAGACCCAGCCGATCCTGGATGCGGCGCGGCGGCTGCTGGTCACCTCCCGGCCGATGGTCGAGTCGCGCGGCCTCACCCTGGTCGGCATCTCGGTCGGCAACCTCGACGGCGACGGGTACCTGCAACTGGAGCTGCCGCTTTCCGGCTGTCCGCGGGACAGGCTGGACGCCGCCCTGGACGAGGTACGCGAGCGGTACGGGTCCGCCTCGGTCACCCGGGCCGCACTGCTGCGTCACGGTGAGGGATTGGCCGTACCGCTACTGCCGGACTGAGACATAGGGTGGGCTGGTGAGTCTCAAGGTCCTCTTCATCGGCGGTACCGGCACCATCAGCTCCGCCTGCGCCAGGGTCGCCATCGAGCGCGGCATCGACCTGTTCGCACTCAACCGCGGCCAGAACACCAAGCATCCGCTTCCCGAAGGCGCGAGCCTGCTGCGCGCCGACATCCGGGATCCCGCCTCGGTCAAGGAGGCGCTGGGCGACCGGGAGTTCGACGCGGTGGTCGACTGGGTCGCCTTCACACCCGAACACGTGCAGACCGATGTCGAACTGTTCCGCGAGCGCACCGCGCAGTACGTCTTCATCAGCTCCGCCTCCGCCTACCAGACACCACCGGCCCGACTGCCCATTGTGGAGTCCACGCCGCTGCGCAACCCGTACTGGCGATACTCCCGCGACAAGATCGCCTGCGAGGACCTGCTGACCGCGGCCTACCGGGAGTCCGGCTTCCCGGTGACGATCGTGCGACCGTCGCACACCTATGGCCGGACCCAGGTCCCCTTCGACGGTGGCTGGACCGCGGTGGCCCGGATGCGTGCGGGCAAGCCGATCGTGGTGCACGGCGACGGTACTTCACTGTGGACACTCACGCACCACGATGACTTCGCCCGCGGCTTCGTACCGCTGCTGGGCCATCCGCGTACCATCGGCGAGGCGATCCAGATCACCTCCGACGACGTGCTGACCTGGAACCAGATCGCGCAGACCCTGGCGGCCGCGGCCGGAGCCACCTGCCGCATCGTGCACGTACCCTCGGATGCGATCGCGGCGGCCGATCCGGCCTGGGGCGCCGGGCTGCTCGGCGACAAGGCGCACTCGATGGTCTTCGACATGACCAAGCTGCGCCGGCTGGTACCGGGCTGGC
>JAFMQQ010000066.1 GCA_017354595.1 Micromonosporaceae bacterium | reverse complement strand
CTGACCCGCCAACCCTGGCCCGCTGCCTGGCCGGAGCGGTACCGTCGCCGGTCGGAACGGCGCCCCGTGTCAGCGGATGGCGTGCGGTAGAGCCGGATGCGGAGGTCATGGGGTGGACGGAGGGCTCGGCCCGGGACTGCGGGTGCTGGGCAGGGCGGTCCGTGACGAACCCGTGACGTTCGCGATCGCCACCGCGGGTAGCGCGGTCTTCGCGATCACCTCGGTCGGGTACGCGTACGTGGTCGGTGGCGTGGTCGGCCGGGTGGCGGTACCGGCCCTGGCCGCCGGGTGGGTGGGCGTCGGTACCCTCGCGCTGGCCGCCGGTGCCATCCTCGCCGTCGCGGGCGTGAAGGTGGCCGGCATCTTCGGCCGGCGGCTGGGCGCCGCGTCCATGCAGTTCGCCCTGCAGGCGCGGTACCGGCGCGCGGTCACCCGGCGGTACCTGGAGCTGCCACTGCACTGGCACCGACGGCACGCGACCGGGACCCTGCTCTCCAACGCCAACGCCGACGTGGAGGCGACCTGGTACCCGATCGGCCCGTTCCCGCTCGCCGTCGGTACCCTCGTCATGCTCGTCGCCGCCGTGGTCTCGCTGCTGCTGGTCGACTGGGTGCTGGCGCTGGTGGGCCTGGCCCTGATCCCGGCGCTGTTCGGGATCAACGTCGGCTACAGCCGGTTCGTGGTCGGCCGGGTGACCCGGGCCCAGCAACTACGCGCCGAACTGTCCGCGATCGCCCACGAGAGCTTCGACGGTGCGCTGACGGTCAAGACGCTGGGGCGCGAGGCGCAGGAGACGGCCCGCTTCGCCGATCGTTCGGGCGAACTGCGCGACGCGATGATCTCGGTGGGCCGGGTGCGCGGACTGTTCGACCCGGTCCTGGACATGCTCCCCGGCCTGGGCACCCTGGTGGTGCTGGTGGTCGGCGCGGTGCGCATGCGCCAGGGCGCGGTGAGCCTGGCCGACGTGGTGAGCGTGGCGTTCCTGTTCACCGTGCTGGCGCTTCCGCTGCGCGCCATCGGCTGGGTGCTCGCCGAGCTGCCCCGCTCGGCGGCCGGGTGGCGGCGGGTGCAGGCCGTACTCTCGGCGACCGACGACATGGCCTACGGTGCCCGGCGGTCGACCGCCGCCGGCCCGGCCGTCCTGCACTTCGACAAGGTCAGCTTCGGGTACGCCGACGGGAAGGTCCTGGACGAGGTCAGCCTTGAGGTACCGGCCGGGCAGGTGGTGGCACTGGTCGGCCCGACCGGCGCCGGGAAGTCGACGGTCGCGGCGCTCGCCGCCCGGCTGCTCGACCCCACCGCCGGGCGCATCCTGCTGGACGGGGTCGACCTGCGCGAGCTGACCGCCGGGACGCTCGCCGCCTCGGTCGCCCTGGTGCCACAGCTGCCGTTCGTCTTCGACGACGCGGTGCGGGACAACATCGGCCTGGACCGGGACGGTATCGACGACGAGGCGGCCTGGGCGGCGCTGCGGGTGGCCCAGGCGGACGGTTTCGTCGCGGCGCTGCCCTCCGGTCTGTCCACAGTGGTCGGTGAGCGGGGGTCCACCCTCTCCGGCGGCGAGCGGCAGCGGCTGACCCTGGCCCGGGCGCTGGCCGGCCGGCCCCGGCTGCTCATCCTGGACGACGCGACCAGCGCGGTGGACCCGCTCGTGGAGGCGGCGATCCTCGCCGGCCTGCGCGGCGGTACCGGCCGCTCCGGATCGACCGGCGGCTGCTCGGTACTGGTGGTGGCGCACCGGCGGGCGACGATCGCGCTCGCCGACCGGGTGGTGTACCTGACCGGCGGTCGGGTGATCGCCAGCGGTACCCATGACCAGCTGCTCGCCTCGATCCGCGGCTACGCCGAACTCGTCACCGCCTACGAGCGGGCCGAGACCGGCGCAGCCGGGGCCGACCGGGATCAGCTCGGCGCCGACCCGGTCGAGCTGGCATGAGTGCACCGCGCGCCCCGGGAAGGCGGGCCAGGTCAGGACTGGATCTGCTCCGGCGGGGTCTGGCGCTCACCCCGGAACTGCGCCAGGGGCTGGCCGGTACCCTCGCCCTCGGCGGGCTCTCCACCCTGGGCAAGGTCGCCGTACCGGTCGCCATCCAGCAGGGCATCGACTCCGGCCTTCGCGCACCCGGCGGGCCCGACCTGGCCCGGGTACTGCTGATCGCCGCGGTCACCGGGGCACTGCTGGTCGCCACCACGCTGTGCGCCTACCTGATGAACGTGCGCCTCTACATCGCGAGCGAGACCGCCCTCTCCGGCCTGCGGGTACGCACATTCCGCCATATCCATGACCTGTCGATGCTGCACCAGCAGGCGCAGCAGCGCGGCGCGCTGGTCGCCCGGGTCACCACCGACATCGACCAGATCAGCCAGTTCCTCCAGTTCGGCGGGGTGGTACTGGTGGTCAGCGCCGGCCAGCTCGCGCTCACCACGGTCATCATGGCGGTGTACTCGTGGCAGCTGACCCTGGTGGTGTACGCCGCCTTCATCCCGGCACTGCTGGCGGTACGGCGGCTGCAGCGCCTGCTCGCCGCGCGGTACGCGCAGGTGCGGGTACGGGTCGGCGCGATGCTCGGCGCGGTCGCGGAGAGCGTGGTGGGTGCCGCGGTGATCCGGGCGTACGCCGCCCAGGCCCGTACCGCGCGGCGGCTGGACGAGACGATCGACGCCACCCGCACCGGCCAGGTCCGGGCGCAGCGCACCTCGGTGATGGCCAGCCAGGTCGGCGAGGTGACCGCCGCGGTCGCCACGGCCGCGGCGCTGGTGGTCGGGGTGCTGCTCGGCGTCGGCGGCGGCCTGCGGATCGGCGAGCTGACCGCCTTCCTGTTCCTGGTGACGCTGTTCATCCAGCCGGTACAGGTGGTCACCGAGGTGCTCAACGACGCGCAGAACGCGGCGGCCGGGTGGCGCCGGGTACACGACGTGCTGGATACCGAGCCCGATGTGGCCGATCCGGGTGCGCACGGGCAGCCACTGCCGCCCGGCCCGATCGACGTACGCTTCCGCGGGGTGGAATTCGCGTACCCGGGCGGGCCGCCGGTACTCTCCACTGTGGACCTGACGATCGCCGCGGAGTCCCGGGTGGCGGTGGTCGGCGAGACGGGCAGCGGCAAGACATCGCTGGCGAAGCTGATGACCCGGTTGATGGACCCGACCCGCGGGCAGGTGCTGCTGTCCAATGTGGAGCTGCCCCGGGTCAGCTTCGCCAGCCTGCGCGGCCGGGTGATGATGGTCCCGCAGGACGGCTTCCTGTTCGACGCGAGCGTGGCCGACAACATCCGGTACGGCCGGCCGGAGCTGACCGACGACGAACTGGCGAAGGCGCTGGCCGAACTGGGCCTGGCCGACTGGGCCGACGGCCTGCCTGGTGGGCTGGGCACCCGGGTCGGCGAGCGGGGCGAGGCGCTCTCGGTCGGCGAGCGCCAGCTGGTCGCGCTGGCCCGGGCGTACGTGGCCAACCCCGACCTGCTGGTGCTGGATGAGGCGACCAGTGCGGTGGACCCGGTGACCGACCTGCGGCTGCAGCGCACCTTCGAGGCGGTCACCCGGGGCCGGACCACGGTGGCGATCGCGCACCGGCTGCACACCGCGCGGGTCGCCGACGAGGTGATCGTGGTGGACCGGGGCCGGGTGGTGCAGCGCGGTCCACATGCGACACTCATCGCCGAGCCCGACTCGGTGTACGGCCGGCTCTACGCCTCGTGGCTCGCCCGCAGCAGCTAAGGTACGAGCGCGTCGTCCGGTGCTGCCTGCCGGCCTGGCTGCGGATCGGCGGCCGCCCGGCGCCCGGGCAGGAACACCACGCCGAGCACCGCCGAGACGAGCGCGATCCCGGCTGACACGGCGAGCATCACGTCCATCCCGTGCACGTACGCCAGCCGTACCGTGTTCAGCAGCTGCGGCGAGCCGACCTGCCGGGCGGCCGCCACGCCGGAGTTGACGCTGTCGCGCACCGCCGCCCGTACCGGCGCCGGCAACCCGGTCAGCTCCAGCCGCCCCCGGTACGCCGAGCTGAGCACCGACCCGAGTACCGCCACCCCGAAGGTGCCGCCGACCTGGCGGATCGCCGAGATGACCGCCGACCCGACACCGCTGCTCTGCTTGTCGAGCCGGGATAGTGCGGCGTTCAGTGCCGAGGGCATGACCGCGCCCATGCCCAGCCCGCCGATGGCCAACCAGGTCGCGGCGAACCCGGTACCGCTCGCGCTGCCCGTGCTCGCCGCGGTGAGCATGCCCGCCGCCATTACCAGGAAGCCCAGCCCGACGGTGAGGTTCGCGCCCACCTTGCGGGACAGCCGGTCGCCGGCGCCCAGGCCGACCACCAGGCCACCGATCAACGGAAGCAGCCGCACCCCGGCGCCCATCGCGTCGGTACCCAGCACCGCCCGGAAGTACTGCGGCACCGCGAACAGCAGCCCGATCATCGCGAACTGCATCAGCGTGGACAGGGCCGTACCCCAACTGAAGCTGGCCGACCGGAACAGGCGGAGGTCGACCACCGGCTCGCGGCCGGCCCGGCCGACCCGGTGCTCCCAACCGATGAAGCCGACCACAACCAGCGCGCCGCCGGCGATCCAACCGATCGCCGCGACATCTCCCCAGCCGCGCTCCCCCGCCTTGATCACGCCATAGGTCAGCCCGACCAGGCCCGCGGTGGACAGCAGGACGCCCACCGGGTCAAACCCGGGCCGCCGGCCATCCTCCCGGGAGGCGCGCGATTCCGGCAGCGCGACGGCGACGACGACCAGAGCCAGCACCACCACCGGAATGTTGATCAGGAAGACCGATCCCCACCAGAACCGGTTCAACAGCCACCCGCCCAGCACCGGTCCGATCGGGAAGGCCAGGATCGCGGAGCCGGCCACCACGGCCAGGGCCCGCTGCCGTTCGTGTTCCTCGAAGAGGACCGGCAGCACCGAGAAAGCCAGCGGCATCACGAACGCCGCGGCCAGGCCGAGCACCACCCGCGCCGCGATCAGCTGTCCCGGCGAGCCGGCGTACGCGCAGGCGAACGAACCGACGCCGAACAGTGCCAGCGCGCCGAGCAGCAACCGCTTGCGCCCGAACCGGTCGCCGAGCAGCCCGGCGGGCAGCATCAGCGCGCCAAGGACGATCAGGTATCCGTCGAGGAACCACTGCAGGTCGGAGGTTGACGCGTGCAGGTCGGTCGCCAGGTTCGGCAGGGCCAGGCTGAGCACCGTCGCGTCGATACCGATGACGAGGCCGCTGACCGCCAGCGCGCCGACCGCCCACCACCGGCGCCGTCCCGTGCTCACCATGACCACCACTCCCCCTCAAGCCGCTCCCGCGAAGGCGCTCTCTCCGTTGCCACGTGACAGCCTCCGCCTGGTTGGCAGACTCTGTCAAGATGGCGCGAGCCGGCGGCATGTCGGAGTACGTCACCAGGTCAGGGCGTGTCGCGCGTGCTAGGCTCGCGCGACAAGGAGCTGCGATGGACCGAGCACACCCCGACAGGCGTGCACACCCCGACAACCGAGCAAGCGACGACACCGGGGCCACGCCCGGGCTGCGGCTGCGCCGGCGCATCCGGACCAAGCAGCTCGTGCAGAGCGAGGCGCTGCGGCTGTTCGCCGACAAGGGCTACGAACAGACCACAGTGGACGATATCGCGCACGCTGCCGCGATCTCACCGCGGACCTTCTTCCGCTACTTCCCCACCAAGGAGGACGTCGTGCTCTGGGACGAGTACGACGATGTGCCGCTGCCCGACCTGCTCCACCTCGAGCCGGGAGTGGAGCCGGTGGTCACCGTGGCTTCGGCGGTCCGCCGGCTGCTGGCCGAGGTGTACACAAAGGACCCGGAGCTGACGCTGGCCAGAATGAAGCTGAGCCTCACGATTCCCGAGGTGCGCGCCCGGTTCATGGACACGCTCTTCGTCGGCCTGGCTCCGCTCTACCGGCAGACCGCCACGGCCATCGGCGCCCCACCCGACGACCTCGGGCTCCAGGTGATGCTGGCGGCGATCTTCGGAATGATCGCGGTGGTGATCCAGCGCTGGCAGGAGGGCGACGGTCACCAGGACCTGATGAAGTTGTACGACGAGGGGATGGCTGCCCTGTTGGCCGGCGCCGCAGACCTCGCCCGTGCACTGCCGGTCAGTCGCCGGAGCACCCGAACAGGTGCGCGCGGTCGGGCTCACCGTCCCGGTCGCTGATCCCATACACCTGGCCGGCGAAGTTGGCGACGTCGCACGCCGCCGGGCGGTGCGCTTCAACACGGCTCCCGGCGGGTACGGGCGCAAGCATGGCATCGCGCCCGATGGCGCCGGGTCCGGGTAGGCCCGGGCCGGCGCCGGTTCTGGTCACCGGCGGCACCGGTACGCTCGGCCGGCTGGTCGTGCCCCGACTGCGCGCGGCCGGCTGCCGGGTGCGGGTACTGTCCCGGCACCCGCACGCCGGCCAGGAGGCGATCGAGTACGTCACCGGCGACCTGAGCACCGGTGCCGGTGTCGAGGCGGCGGTGGACGGGATGGCGACCATCGTGCACTGCGCGAGTGGATACCGGGGGGATCCGGAGGCCGCCGGTACGCTGGTCCGCGCGGCGCGGGCGGGCGCCGGCGTGGGTACCGGAGTGCACCTGGTCTTCGTCTCGATCGTCGGGGTGGACCGGCTGCCGGTGCGCGGCCCACTCGACCGGGGCATGTTCGGGTACCTGGAACGCAAGCTTGCGGCCGAGCAGGTGATCGCCCGCTCCGGCCTGCCCTGGACGACGATGCGCGCCACCCAGTTCCACGACCTGGTGCTGATGGTGGCGAAGCGGTTGGGCGGGCTGCCGGTTGTACCGGTGCCGGCCGAACTCCGGCTCCAGCCGGTCGACCCGGACGAGGTGGCCGGGCAGCTGGTCGAGCTGGCGCTCGGCGAGCCGGCCGGGTTGGTACCCGACCTGGCCGGGCCGCGGGCGTACACCGTTGCCGAGCTGATCCGCTCGTACCTGCGCGCGTGCCACCGGTACCGGCCGATGTTGCCGGTCTGGCTGCCCGGCGCCGCCGCGCGGGCGGCACGGGCCGGTGCGCTGCTGCCCATCGGTGGCTCCGCGCGGGGGCCCGCACCGGGTGGTACCGCCGGCCGCAGTTGGGAGGAGTTCCTCGCCGACCAGATCAAGGCTGAGCGTGCCGGCACCGGTGGGGTCGAGGCGGATCGGGTAGCCTCGCGCAGATGATCGCCGAGACCGACCTGGATCTGGGCGGCGGGCGTGCGCTGCACGTCTACGACGCGCGCCCGGAGGAGACGGGGCCGCAGGCCGGTCCGGTCGTCTTCTGGCACCATGGCACCCCGAACACCGGCGAGCCGCCCGAGCCGCTGCTGCCGGCCGGGGCGCGCAACGGTGTCCGGTGGGTCTCCTACGACCGGCCGGGATACCTGAGCTCGACACCGCACCCGGGCCGGGACTGCGCGTCGGCGGCCGGGTACGTCGCCACCATCGCGGACGCGCTGGGTATCGACCGGTTCGCGGTGATGGGCCACTCCGGCGGTGGACCGCACGCGCTGGCCTGCGCCGCGCTGCTGCCCGACCGGGTACAGGCGGTGATCTGCGCGGCCGGTCTCGCCCCGTACCCGACCGACGGGCTGGACTGGTTCGCCGGCATGTACCCGGGCGGCGCCGCCACCCTCGGCGCCGCGGCGAAGGGCCGGGAGGCGCTGGCCGAGTTGCTGGCCGGCAGCGAGTACGACCCGCAGATGTTCACCCCGGCCGACCTGGCCGCGCTGGGCGGCCCGTGGGCCTGGTTGGCCCGCATCGCCGGCGAGGCGAGCCAGGCCGGACCGGAGGGCCAACTCGAAGACGACCTGGCGTTGGTCGCGCCGTGGGGCTTCGAGCCCGGCCAGATCCGGGCGCCGGTGCTGTACCTGCACGGTGGGCGGGACCGGGTCGCACCCGCGACGCATGCGCAGTGGCTGGCCGGGCACACGCCAGGAGCGGAGCTGTGGCTGCGCCCGGACGACGGGCACGTCTCGGTGCTGGACGCCGGACCGGCCGCGCTGGAATGGCTCTGCGACCTGGCGGTCTAGCCGGCGCTGGCGGTCGAGCGCGCAGGCCTATCCCGCGGCCGGCAGGTAGGCGACGCTCCAGCCCCGGTACCCACTGAGGTAGAGGTAGTCGGCGATGCCGACCCGGCCATCGACGGAGCTGCCGACAACCTGGCCCTGGCCGAGGCTGACCACCACGTGCCCGGTGCCCTCCGAGTTGTGGTACCAGACCAGGGCGCCACGCGGCGGTACGCCCGCGGCGTGCAGGTAGCCGTGCGCCTGCTCCCAGTCCCCACCCACCTCGGCGGTCGGCCAGCCGGAGTACGACCACCCGTACGCCTGCGCCTGGAAGCGCAGGCACAGACCCTCCTGGGCGGTGGAGCCGAGTTGGGCGAACTCGTAGGAGATCGCCGTGTCGGCGCCGCGCGGGTTGACCCGGGGCGGTGCCGACGCGTAGGCGCATCCTGGAGCGACCTGGCCGTCGGTGCCGGTGAAGACGTAGGCGTCGGCGAGGAAGCCACCACTGGCGATCATGTCCCAGATGGACGATGTGCCGTAGGTGCCGGTGACCGTGGATCCGATTGCCTGGCACAGGATGGTGACCGAGGCGCCGTCGGCCCGGGTGTCCCAGCCGGTGAAGCCGGTACCGGGCGCGGCCCGTACGGTCAGCGGCGCACCGGAGGTGTTGACGGTACCGGCGGCTGCGTACGCCCCGCTCGCCGTGGCGAGCCCGAGGGTCGCCGTGGTCGCGGCGACTGCGGTGACCCACCGGGCCAGGCGGGGTATGCGCATTGTGGACTCCAAGGAGGGGTACGGGTAGCCACAAGGTACCCGTCGATATCTATCTTTGGCTATCTCTCGATGGAGTTACATCAGCCGCGTCCCCGGTCAGCCGGCGTGGATGAACTTCAGCACGTCGTAGACGAGGAACACCGGCCAGACGATGGCCTTGAGGATCGCCAGCACCACCGGCCAGAAGCCGTGCGCCTGCTGGATGAAATACACCATCGCGCCGATCAGTGCCAGCAGGTAGGCCAGGCTTCCGCCGCCCCGGCCACGCCCGCCCCAGTTGCGATCTTTGCCATCGGCCATGGGCCCTCCCCGTTGACCGTCGGGCATCCTCGAAGTCGAGCCAGGATAGCCGACCTCAGGCCTCCTCCGCCATCGCCGCCGCGGCCGATTGCGTACCGGGCCGCTGGCGCGGCGGCCCGTACGTTGCGGTAGGCAGGATCAACACCTCGTGCAGTGTCACGTTGCCCGGTTGGCTGACCATGTGGACGATCGTGTTGGCGATGTCCTCCGGCGTCAGGGATGGTCTGGTGGCGAAGAACATCTCCACCGCCTGCCGGATGTGCGGGGCGGTGCGCGCGGTGGTGATTTCGGTGCCCCGGGTCATCCCCGGCTCGATCACCATCACCCGGGTGCCGTACTCGGCCACCTCCATCCGCAGGCTGTCGCAGAAGGCGTTCACGCCGAACTTCGTCGCCGCGTACACGTTGTTGTCCATTGTGGTCAGCCGGCCGCTGTGCGACGAGACCACCACCATGTCGCTGACCTCGTTGGCGATCAGGTGAGGAAGTGCCGCGTGGGTCAGGTTGAGCACGCCGACCAGGTTGGTGGCGATCATCTCGTCCCACAGCTCTATCTCCGCGTCGAGCACCGGTCCCATGTACCCGACCCCGGCGCTCTGCACCACGATGTCAAGCTTGCCGTGGGCCTCCACTGTGGACCGTACCGCCGCGTTGACCTGTGTCCGGTCGCCGACGTCCACCACCGCCTCGGTGGCGGTACCGCCGGCGGCGCGGATGCCGGCGGCCACCTCGGCGAGCCGGTGGGCGCGCCGC
>JAFMQQ010000418.1 GCA_017354595.1 Micromonosporaceae bacterium | reverse complement strand
CCGTGCCCAATAGTCCCAGTCGCGGTATGCCGCCCGGCGGGTGGAGGCGACCTCCTCCCGCCAGGCGACCAACCGTGGACACGCCCGGCACCGGCTCACCTCGGCGTCGAGCGCGGTCAGGTCAGCTGAGGCTGCGGCCCGCGCTCGTACGCCCGTCGCCGCCTGGTTCAGCCGCCCGCCGCGGGGCTTGCCCCGCCGCCGGAGTCGCGCGCCTGGAGGCAGAGCACGTAGCCGGTGCTGCCCGGGGTGCCCTCCCAGAACGAGGCGGTCGTCGACGGGTAGTTGTGGCAGACGCCCGTGGGTCCGGTGGGATCATCGCTGCCGTTCTGCCACTCCGACTCGGTCACACTATTGACCTTGCCGACGACCTTGTAGTTCCAGGTCGGGTCGGTGCACGCGACCTTCTTCAGGCTGTTGGCGTCGTCGCCGTTGGCGTGCATGCAGTCACCGACCGCGGCCGACTTGGGCTCGGAACGGGACGCGACATAGCCGACGATGGCGACGATGACGACGACCACGGCGCCGATCACACCGAGGACGATGCGGAGCGTCGGGGTCTTCTTCTTCGCCGGAGTGGGCAAGCCGTAACCGGGCGGAGGCTGAGTGTAGCCACCGCCACCCGGCGGGGGCGGGTAGCCACCGGGCGCCGGCGCCTGGCCGAACGCGCCCTGCTGCGGGACCTGACCGTACCCGCCCTGCCCATACTGGCTCTGCGGATATCGGGGATCCTGGGGATACTGCGGTGAACCGGGTGGGCCCGGGTATGACACGTCCTTCATCCTTCCGGTGGAGCTGTTCCGGGGTTGTCGTTGCTGTTGGCTAACCGATGGACAGTACCTGGCACACGTGCCACTTCGCGACCCCGCCCACCTGCGCGTCGATCACCTTGAGCACCGTACCGACCGGGACGGTAGTCGATCCTGGCAAGCCGTGGCCGGTGCCGGACGGCTGGGTGACCCGGCGATACATCGGGCCGAGCCGGATCGGATTGCCGTCCTGGTCGTACCCGACCGGGGCCCGGTCCACTACCTTGTCCGGAGTGGAGGACCTGCTGGCCCGGTTAGGCGGCAGCCCCGGCATGTACCGGGGCCGCGGCGACGGCCCGGAGAGCGGCCCGTTCATCGCCCGGATCGACGTGACGACCGTGCTGCGCGGCCGGGCGGTGACGCTGGACTACGAGGCCGTCAGTGACCGCAACGGGCTCCAGCACATCGAGCACACGGTGCTGACCGCGGGCGAGGGTGGCCGGCTGGAGTTGCACGTGGCCTGCCTGGAGATGCCTGGAGTGGTCCGCTTCGTCGAGACCGGACCGGGGGAATTTACCGCCTACGATGGCCCGATACCGGCCCGGATCGTGATCGGCACGGCCGCGCCCAACGCGCTGAGCTACGGCTGGTGGTGGGCGCGGGACGACGCGGAGCCGCGGGAGCAGTCACGCGCCGAGGTCCGCCGCACCGGCTGAGCCGGCGCCCGCCGGCGTCACGCCAGCGAGAGGGCGATGCCGTCGAGGATGTCGTGTTCACTGGCGACCACGTTGTCGAAGCCACCGCGCTGCAGGATGGTACGCAGGATCAGCGCGCCGGCACCGATCACGTCCGCCCGGCCGGGGTGCATCACCGGTATCGCCAGCCTCCCGCTGCGCGAGGTGGCGAGCAGGTCACCGGTCACCCGGGCAACGTCCACAGTGGATACCATCGCGTGGTGGATGCGCTCCGGCCGGTACTCCGGCAGTCCCAGCGCGATCGCGGTCACCGTGGTCACCGAGCCGGCCAGACCCACCACGGTCCGGGCCGACCCACCATCCACAGTGGAGAGTGCCCGGTCCACCTGGGCGGTGATGTACCCGGTGGCGGCGGCGACCTCGGCGGCCGTGGGCGGGTCGGTGTGCAGGTACCGTTCGGTCATCCGGACACAGCCGATGTCCACGCTCAGCGCGTCGTCCACAGTGGACTCGCCGCGGACGAACTCGGTGGAGCCACCGCCGATGTCCACCACCAGGTAGGGCGGCGCCGCCGACAGCCCCCGGATGGCGCCGGCGAACGACAGCCGCGCCTCCTGATCCCCACTGATCACCTCGGGTGCCACGCCGAGCGTGGCGCACACCATGTCGTGGAACTCCCCGGCGTTGCTCGCATCCCTGGTCGCCGATGTCGCGACCATCCGTACCCTGGCCGCCCCCAGCGAGGCGATCTCGGCGGCGTACCCGGCAAGCGCCGCCCTGGTCCGCTCCAGTGCCTCGGGCGCCAGCATCCCGGTGCGGTCCACCCCCTGGCCCAGGCGCACGATCTCCATCCGGCGTACCACCTCAGAAAGCGCGCCACCGGGCGACAGGTCGGCGACGAGCAGCCGGACCGAGTTGGTGCCACAGTCGATCGCCGCCACCCGGGTCACGGCTGCTCCAGGCGCAGCAGCATCCGGGTGTTGCCCAGGGTGTTGGGTTTGACCCGTTCCAGGTCGAGGAACTCGGCGACACCTTCGTCGTAGGAGCGCAGCAGTTCCTCGTACACCTTCGGCGGGACCGGCGCGCCATCGATGGGTACGAAGCCGAAGCGGGCGAAGAATCCGGTCTCGAAGGTCAGGCAGAAGACCCGCCGGACACCCAGTTCGCGCGCGGCATCCAGCAACGAAAGCACGATCCGGTACCCTACCCTCCGGCCGCGCGCCGACGGATCCACCGCGACCGTGCGTACCTCCGCCAGGTCCTCCCACATCACGTGCAGCGCACCGCACCCGATCACGTCGTCGCCGCGGACCGCGACCCAGAACTCCTGCACGTCCTCGAAGAGAGCGACGGTCGCCTTGGAGAGCAACCGCCGCTCGTTCGCGTACAGGTCGATCAGGCGCCGGATCCCCGGTACATCGGAGGTGCGCGCCCGCCGGATGGTGGGTTCCACGGGCATCCAGGCTAGCCGGCAGGCGGCACGCAGTCCCGTCATACGCACTCCCGTCATACGCACTGGCCGTCGGCCCACCACTCGCCGACCAGGCGGCGCACCTCGTCGCCGAGCGGGTTGACCCCGGGGCCGGCGGCGAGCGCGTGCGCCAGCAACGCGTGCAGGCACTTGACCCGGCCGGGCATGCCGCCCGCGGAGACACCGGCGATCTCCGGTACCGGCTCGATCGCCTCCCGCCGGGCCAGGTAATCCTGGTGCGCGGCGCGGTACCCCGCGGCCAGGTCGGCGTCGCTCGCCAGCCGCTGCGCCATCTCCCGCATCAGGCCGGTGGACTCCAGCCGGCCGCAGGCCGCCACGGCGCGCGGGCAGGTGAGGTAGTAGAGGGTGGGGAACGGGCTGCCATCGGCGAGCCGGGGCCGGGTACGTACCGCCGCCGGCAGGCCGCACGGGCACCGGTACGCCACCTGGTCGGCGGCTCGGGGTACCCGGCCCAACTGGGCGGTGACCGCCGCCCGGTCGGCACCGTCCAGACCCGAGCCGAGGCCGGAGCTCACTGGCCGCGGGGATTGTCCGCCGCCTGGACGCTGGACCACAGCTGTGCGTACCACGGCCCGGTGTCCTTGGCGCGTCCGGCGTCCGGGTCGCTGCCGGGTGGCGGCGGGGCGGTCGGGTCGGTGATCACGTACGCCACCTCGCCCGGCTTGACCATCTGCAACCGGCTGCGCGCCTGCGCGCTGACGTACTCCGGGTCGTCCCACTTCTTGACATCCAGTACCAGCGACTGGATCCGCTGGCGCTGCGCGGCCTGGCTCGCCTCAAGCGAGGCGATCCGCGCCTGCTGGGCGAGGTAGATGCGCACCGGGTAGGCGTAGGCCAGCAGCAGCGAGCCGAGTATCAGCACCAGCACCGTGGCCCGGCCGGTGAACCGGTTCGGCTCCGGCGCCCAGGTGCGCTTGGCCACCCGGGCCGCGCCGGCCGGCGGGACGCTCGC
>JAFMQQ010000065.1 GCA_017354595.1 Micromonosporaceae bacterium | reverse complement strand
CGGCGTGGCGATCCCGCTCGGGGCGCTGGCACTGCGCCGGGCCGGGGTCATCCTCCGGCCGATCGGTCCGGCTCTGGTCCGCCCGCTGGCGGCCACGTTGCTGGCCACCGCGGTCGCCTTAGCCGCGGCCCACCTGGCGGGTCCACACACCCTGGCGCAGCTCGCCGCCGGTGGCTGCGCCGGCCTGCTCGCCTACGTTCCGGCGGCGGTACCGCGGGAACAGCTGCGGCAGTGGCTGGGTGCGCTGCGCCGCCGGGGTACCCCGGCCGAGGCCGGCGCGCTGGACTGACCCGCGGATTATCGCGTGCGGTAAAGGAACCAGCGGGTGGTGGAGGTCCGCACCGTCCGGGCCGGGTGGGTCAGCCGCCAGGCGGTACCGCAGACGCCGAGGGTCAGCGCCAGGATCGTCCCGTAGGTCATGAAGCTGAGTGAGTCGAAGGTACCGGCGACCGCGATCGCGATCAGCTGGGTCGAGATCATCGCGGCGCACAGGTGCCGGTCCTCAGCACTGGTGGAGCGGCGCAGCGCGCGCCAGGCGAGCACCATCCCGCAGATGTGCAGGCCGGCGAGCGCGGCCACGCCGATCACACCGTTGGTGATCAGCGTATCCAGCCACTGGTTGTCCAGGATCTGGTACTGCGGCGCCACCCAGGTACCGGTACCGCGACCGATCCACGGGTGCTGGGCCACGTAGTGGAAGGCGAGCGGATAGCGCTGTTGCCGGACGGTGAACGCGGGGTTGGAGGACGGGTTGTCGAACAGGTGGATCAGCGTCCGGTACAGCCCCGGGCTGGCCACGCTCAGCGCACCGAACAACCCACCCACCATGCCGAAGATGTTGTATCGCGTCCGCCAGGTCCAGACCGGGAAAAGCACCAGGAACATCAGCCCGACGGCGAGCATTCCGGTGCGGGAGATGGTGGTGGCGATGCCGGCGCCGATGAGCAGACAGGCGAGCAGGGCGAGCCGCTTGCGCCGCGGCCGGGGTTCGTAGAGTGCGAAGTGGATGGCGAACGGCAGTACCAGAGCCAGCAGTGCGGCCAGCTCGATGTAGTGGGTGGTGGTGCTCGCCACCCGGATCCCACCGCCGCGCTGCTCGAAGGTTGGCGTCCAGCCCTTGGCCTGCAGCCCGGGAATGTTCAGGTAGGTGGTCACGTCGATCCCGGTCACGTACTCCGCCAATGCGATCAGCGAGACCGCGGTGGCCGTACCGACCAGGACCTTGAGTACCGCCCGCAGCCGCAGCCAGTTGGGTATCCCGTCGGCGGCGGTCAGCGCGACGCCGGCGAAGACGCAGAAGAACAGCATCGCCCGGTCGGCGGCGTTCGCCTCGATCGTGGTCAGCCCGCGGATGAAGCCGGCGGCGTACGAGACGAGCAACGTGATCATGAAGATCAGGAACGCCCAGCGCACCGGTTGCGGACCGGTCATTGACATGTGCCAGCTGAACCGGACCAGGATCCACCAGCAGAACAGCAGGAAGCCGACGATCAGGCCCGGCCGGCCGAGGTCGGTCATGCCCGGGACGATCAGCCGTGCCGGAATCATCATGATCATAATGATCAGCAGCATGAGCAGCTTGGCCGCGTCGACGTACGTGGGCCGGTGCCGGGTGACGTATGTCTGGTCGAACGCCCGGGACGGCTCGAAGTCGGCAGCACGGTGCGCGATGCCCGTGCCGGTCAGAGTGGTCCCCGGGTAGCCCGCCGGCGGCTGCGAGATCGCCATCGGCCTGTCAGGCGGGGGTGTCCCTGTTGGCGTTGCGCCGCCGCTGGGCGGGGCGCGGGCGCCGGGTGCGGGGCACCGACGGCGGCAGGACGACGGTGGCATCCGACGGCAGGCCCACCTTGCCGGATTCCTCGTCCGCTGCCCGATCCTGCTCGGCCGGCTGGGAGGTCGGCTCCCGCTGTGCGCTGGACGCCTTCTCCTGTGCCAGTTCCAGACTCATCCCCGCGGCGATGCTGGCCAGCGCGGTGTCCTTGGCGTTGCCGTACGTGGTGCCGTTGCGGTCCGGCGTGGGGTGTTCGGTGCCGTTGCCGACCGGGGTGCCGTTGGCGAAGTTGCCGATCGGGATCAGAGCAGTGTCGGCCAGACCCAGATCGCGACGGCCTTCGATCCGAGCCCGCGCCGCGCTGGAAGCCACCACCGTGCCGGTCGGCTGCACCCATGCGGTCGCCTTCGCGGTGGCATCCTTCCGGTTGCGGCGGCGGCGCAACCAGGCGTCCAGCCCCACGGTCAGGCCGATATCGATCAGGAATCCGGCGCCGCCGACCGCGACCACGGCGCGCTTCATCTTGGAGGTGCTCTTCTTGACGTTCGTACCGCGGTCCAGCCGGACCGCCTTGATCAGGTCGGCATCGGCCACGGTCGCCGTCTTGCGCTGCAGATCTGTAACGCTCTGGCCGAACCGGTCGATGAGCTGGTCGGCGGTGCCCGCAGCCTGTCCGCGACTGTTGCCCACCACTTCGAAGGTGACCAGCGGACCGTCGGTGCCCATCGTCAGGGTGTACGACTCGCTGTAGCCGGCGGCCTTCAGGGAGTCGACCACCGAGGTATCGGTAACCGTGACTATCGCCGCGTTGCCCAGGCTCTCCAGGCTCTGGCTGAGGAACGGGTTGCGGTTGATGGCGGTCGATCCGCCAGGAGTGGAATCACCGATCGCCGGCGGCACCAGCTGAACGTAGGCGGTGGCGACATAGTCCGGCTTCACCTGGTACAGGGTCAGTGCGGCGAGGCCCAGAGATACGACGAGCAGGGGTACGAAGATTACCCAGCGTCGTACCAGCAGCTTCGTGAGGTCCCAGAAGTCCACCGCCGTCCTTTCGTCATTCCGGGGGGATCGGTCCGGCGTTGTGCCTTTCCAGTCTCCTGGGGTAGGTGCCCAGTCGCAAGACGAGCCAACCGTACCCGTGCAGATCTGGCCCGAATGGCGCGCACCGGTCACCCGGGTCGAGACCGGTGGGTCGGAAAGCTGACAGAGTTCGCGGCGCCGGGCGCGACCCGGCCGGGAAGCGTCCGGAGGCTTCGAGCCGTGCCAATTTGTCAGCATGCGGATACTTCTCCCGGCCGAACTACCGATCCCGTCCGCTGTCGACAGGCGCGGACGATTGCCAGGCCATACAGTGGCCGGGACCGGCGAAGCGAAGGGGGTTCTGCTCTTGCGCGACGACAGCCCAACCTCCGTTGTCAACCTCACCGTGCACGGTATCGGCGCCACCCCGCGCGAGCTCGGCCCGGACGAGGCCCAGGTCTGGGTCAGCGTCGAACAGTTCGAGCAGGTACTCGATGCGGTATCGAGCAGATCCGATGTCCGGCTCACCTTCGATGACGCCAATGTGTCCGATGTGGACATCGCACTGCCGCTGCTGGCCCAGCGTGGGCTGACCGCTGAGTTCTTCATCCTGGCCGGGCTGCTGGGGGAGCCGGGCCGGCTGGACCGGTCCGGTGTGCGCGAGCTGTCCCGGGCCGGCATGCGGATCGGGTCGCACGGCTGGGCACACCGCGACTGGCGGCGGCTGGCCGGCGGCGAGGTCACCGAGGAGTTGACCGACGCGCCGCGGGTGCTGGGCGAGCTGGCCGGTGCGACGGTGGCCGCGGTCTCGGTCCCGTTCGGCTCGTACGACCGGCATGTGCTGCGCCGGCTGCGGCGGGCCGGAGCGGCCCGGGTGTACACCAGCGACGGTGGCCGGGCCCGGCCGGGATCCTGGCTGCAGCCGCGCAACTCACTGTGCCGGGATGTCGATGGTGGCTGGGTCCGTGCGGTGCTGGACGGATCGCCACCGCTGAAGCAGCGCGCCCGGCGTACCGCGGCCCGCGTGGTGAAACGGATGCGGGGCTGACGAAATGGGTGGACACGCGCCACGGGTGGCGGTCGTGGTGGTGACCTACAACAGTGCGCCGGTGATCGGTGGGTGCCTCGACTCGTTGCGCGAGCAGGGTGTCGATCTGGTCAGCGTGGTGGTCGCCGACAACGCCTCGGCCGACGCCTCGGTCGCCGTCGCCGGCGCCGCTACCCGGCTCCCGTTGCGGGTGGTGCAGACCGGTCGCAACGCCGGCTACGCGGCCGCGCTGAACGCCGGCATCGCCACACTCGATCTGCGCAAGCTGGACGCGGTCTTCGTGGCCAACCCGGACTGCCGGTTGCGTCCGGGTACCCTGGCCCGGCTCGCCGCCGCGCTGCGCGAACCGGGGCGCGCCATCGCGGTACCCCGGCTGGTGAACCCCGACGGTTCGGTGCAGCCGACGCTGCGCCGGATGCCGGCGCTGCACCGGGCGGTCGCCGAGGCGGTGCTCGGCGGCCGGCTCGCCGGCCGGTTGGGTTCCCTCGGCGAACTGGTCACCGACCCGCGCCGGCACGAGGTCCCCGGCCCGGCCGCCTGGGCGACCGGGGCGGCGTTGCTCGTCTGCGCCGAGGCGGTCCGCGACCTCGGCCCGTGGGACGAGTCCTTCCTGCTGTACAGCGAGGAGACCGAGTTCATGCTGCGCGCCGCGGACCGGGGCTGGACGGTGTGGTACGAGCCGGCCGCCGTGGTCGAGCACATCGGCGGGCAGCAGCGCAGCAACCCTGACCTCGCGGCGCTGTCGGTGGCGAACAAGGTGCGGTTGTACCGGCGCCGGCACGCTGTGCCGGCCTGGTGCGCGTACTACCTGGCGACGCTGCTCGGCGAGGCGCTGCGCGCGCTGGCCGGCCGCCGGATATCCGCGGCCGCGTGCGCCGTGCTGCTGCGCCCGTCCCGCCGGGAGCTGATCATCCAGGCGATCACCGGAGGCGACCGATGAACGCCGGAGCGCACCTGAACGCCGGAGCGCACTTGAACGCGTCCACAAGGGAGGGTGCCGGGATGCCTTCGCCGGCCCGGCGGGTGGAGCCGGCGACCAGCAGGACGGCGACGGTGCAGCTGGTCGGCTTCGACGAGCTGGGCGCCGAGCAGCTCGACGCCTGGCACCGGCTGCGGGCGGCCAACCCGATGCTGGACAGCCCGTACTTCCACCCCGGCTTCGCCGCCGCGGTACACGCCAGCGGGCAGCCGGTGCGGGTGGCCGTCGGGCGCGACGAGCGCGGCGAGGTCTCGGCCCTGCTGCCCTGCCACCGGGACGGGTCGGTGCTGCGCCCGGCCGGCTGGCCCGGCGCCGACTTCCAGGCTCCGATCCTGGCGCCCGGTACCACCTTCCCGCCGCTGCGGCTGCTCACCGGTGGCGCCCGGTCCTTCCACTTCGACCACCTGCTGCCGGTCGCCGCCGGGTTCGAGCCGTGGGTGGAGTCCAGCCGCCCGTCGCCGTACCTGGACACCACCGGCGGGCTCGACGGCTACCTGGGTCGCGCATCGCGCAGCGGTAAGGAGAACATGGGTCAGGCCCGGCGCCGCGCGGCCAAGGCGGAGAGGACCCACGGCACGATCCGGTTCACCGCCGACACGGTCGACGACGCCGCGCTGCGGCGCGTGATCGAACTCAAGCGCGCCCAGTACCAGGCCACCGGGGCCCGGGACTACCTCGCCCTGCCGGGTCGGGTGGCCCTGCTTTCCGGGCTGCTGCATACGAGACAGACCGCCTTCGGCGGCTTGCTCTCCACTGTGTACGCGGGCGAGCACCTGATCGCGGCGCACTTCGGCATCCGCTCCGGCCGGGTGCTGCACTGGTGGTTCCCGGTGTACGAGCCGGCCTTCGCCGCGCTGTCGCCCGGCTGGATCCTGCTCCGCGAGTTGGTCGCTGCGTGCCCGTCGCTCGGAATCGAGCGTATCGATTTGGGCCGCGGCGACGATGAGTACAAACGCCGGGCGAAGACCGGGGAGGTGTGGGTGGGCCAGGGTGTGGTGACCAGGAGCGCCGCCCGGCGGATGCTGCGCCGGGCGGGCAATTCGCTGGTCGCCGGTGCGCGCTCCTCGCGGTTGGGGCCGCAGCTGCGCTGGGCGGCACACCGGCTGCGAGCACTGAACAGATAGCCGGCAGCCGGCAGGGGTTGCGCCGGTGGTCGGGTGGAGCGGGCGAGAAGAGGGTGGGGGAGCTGTAGATGAGGATCAGTGTCTTCGGGCTGGGATACGTCGGCTCGGTCTCCGCGGCATGCCTGGCGGCACGAGGCCACCAGGTGGTCGGGGTGGACGTGAACCCGGCCAAGGTGGAGCAGGTCTCGCGCGGCCAGGCGCCGGTGGTCGAGGAGCGGATCGGGGAGCTGACAGCCGAGGTGGTGGCCAGCGGCGCGCTGCGCGCGACCACCGATGTCGCCGAGGCGATCGCATCGACCGACCTGTCCCTGATCTGCGTCGGCACGCCGAGCGCGCACAACGGCAGCCTCTCCACCGTGTACCTGGAACGGGTCTGCGAGCAGATCGGTACCGAGCTGTCCACAAAGGACTCGTGGCATACCGTGGTGCTGCGCAGCACGATGCTGCCGGGTACCTGCACCAACCTGCTCATCCCGGTACTGGAGAAGGCGTCCGGCAAGACGGCGGGTGTCGGGTTCGGGGTGGCGACCAACCCGGAGTTCCTCCGCGAGGGCAGCAGCGTGAAGGACTTCTTCGAGCCGTCCAAGACGGTCATCGGCGAGTACGACAGCACCAGCGCCGATCTGGTCGCCACGCTGTACCAGGGCCTGCCCGGCGAACTGTTCCGGGTACCGGTACCGGTGGCCGAGATGACCAAGTACGCGGACAACGCCTTCCATGGCCTGAAGATCGCCTTCGCCAACGAGGTCGGTGCGATCTGCCACGCGCTGGGTGTCGACTCGCACCAGGTGATGGATGTCTTCCTCGCCGACCGCAAGCTCAACGTCAGCCCGGCGTACCTGCGTCCCGGCTTCGCCTTCGGCGGCTCCTGCCTGCCCAAGGATCTGCGCGGGCTGGTGTACGCGGCCCGCACGGCGGATGTCTCGGTGCCGCTGCTCTCGCACGTGCTACCGGCCAACGATGAGCACCTGCGGCGCGCCTTCAACCTGGTGGCGGCGACCGGCCTGCGGCGGGTCGGCCTGTTCGGCCTCTCCTTCAAGCCGGGCACCGACGACCTGCGGGAGAGCCCGCTGGTGGAGCTCGCCGAGCGCCTGCTGGGCAAGGGGTACGAGCTACGCATCTACGACGCGAACGTGACCCTCTCCCGGCTGCTCGGCGCGAACCGGGAGTACGTGGAGAGCCGCCTGCCGCACCTGGCCGAGCTGCTCACCAACTCCGTCGACGAGGTGCTCGACCACGCGCAGGTGTGTGTGGTGGGTTGCGCGGACGACGCGGTGCTTTCGGCGCTGGAGCGAGCCGGTGACCGTACCGTCATCGACCTGATCCGTCTCCCCGACGCGGGCGCGCGCCGGGCCGAACCGGGGTATGTGGGTCTTGGCTGGTAGCAAGACGGCGGCGCGCCGGGCGCTGATCCTGGTGGAGAACCTCTCCGTACCCTTCGACCGGCGCGTCTGGCAGGAGAGCCTGGCGCTGCGCGACGCGGGCTGGGAGGTGCACGTCATCTGTCCACAGGGGACCCGGCGGGACACCGAGCCGGAGGCTTTCCTGGACGGCGTGCACATCCTGCGCTACCCGCTGGGTGCCGCGGTCGGCGGACCGCTGGGTTACCTGCGCGAGTACGGCACCGCGCTGTGGCACACCTGGCGGCTGGCCCGCCGGGTCGGTCCGGTCGACGTGGTACACGCGTGCAACCCGCCGGACCTGTTCTTTCTGCTGGCGAGGCGGTTCAAGCGACGGGGTACCCGGTTCGTCTTCGACCAGCACGACCTGGTACCGGAGCTGTACCTGTCCCGCTTCGGGCGCGGCAAGGACCTGCTCTACCGCGCGGTGTGCTGGCTTGAGCGGCGCACGTACCGGGCGGCGGACGTGGTCATCGCCACCAACGACAGCTACCGGCGGGCGGCGATCGGCCGTGGCGGCAAGCGTCCCGAGGAGGTCTTCGTGGTGCGCAGCGCGCCGGTGACGGAGCGGTTCCACGAGGTGCCGCCCGATCCGTCACTGCGCGGTGGCAAGCCACACCTGCTGTGCTATCTCGGTGTGATGGGCCCGCAGGACGGGGTTGACTATGCACTGCGCTCGCTGGCCCGGCTGCGCGACGAGGTGGGGCGGACCGACTGGCACGCGGTCTTCGTCGGTTCAGGCGACACCTTCGAGGCGATGCTGGCCCTGCGCGACCGGCTCGGGCTGCGCGGCGCGGTGGATTTCACCGGCCGGATACCGGACCGGGACCTGCTCCGCGTTCTGTCCACAGCGGACATCTGCCTCTCCCCGGATCCGCTCAACCCGCTCAATGATGTATCGACGATGAACAAAATCATGGAGTACATGGCGATGTCCCGCCCGATCGTCTCCTTCGACCTGCGTGAGGCGCGGGTCTCCGCCGGCGAGGCGGCGTTGTACGCGCCGGCGAACGAGGAATCCGAGTTCGCCAAGCTGATCGCGGTTCTGCTGGACGATCCGGAGCTGCGCCACCGGATGGGGGAGATCGGTAAGGCTCGAGTGGCGGGCGCCCTGTCCTGGGCGCACTCACGGGTGGCGCTGGTCGCCGCCTACGATGCGGCTCTGCGCGGGCGCCCTGGTGCTGGTGTCGCTGCCCCACGAGGGGTTGTGCCCGCGCAGCCGGGTCAGCGCCCGATCGACCAGCAGGACGGCCAGATAGCAGGCGGCGTCGACCGGGCCGACCCGCCGCCCGGTCACCTCGGCGACCAGAGTCCGCAGCCGCAGCCGGCCCTCGGGGGCACCGCGACCGAGCTCGGCGAGTTGCCGGTTGCCGCGGCGCACCCGGACCCGGCGGTTCAGGTAGGCCCTGATGGTTCTCGCCGGCCGGACCACTGACCGGGCCTGCGTCACCACGACGCGTTCGGTCGGACGGAAGGTGCCATGAACCCAGCCATCGTCGGAGATCACATCCGGGATCGGGAAGACCCGTGCGTGCCCCGCCCCGGTGAGCAGGTACGCGCCGGCACCGGCGAGCGCTCGGTGCGGTGCGACCAGCCGGTCGTGGACCCGGTGCACCCGCCGGGCAAGCCGGCCGACCCCGGCCAGATCCAGCTGTGGCATCGGGGCGCAGGCGAGGACTCCGGGCCGGTCGCACGCCGCGACCAGCGCCCGTACCGATGCGGTGGACAGGCGCACGTCGGCGTCGAGGTAGATGCGGGGAAAGGTGCGGCACTGCGCGTCGCCCAGCCGCAGTGCATTCGGCTTGCCCCCGACCGGAGTCTCGATGACCCGCACGCCCGCCACCGACCGGGCCGCCGCGGCGGTACCGTCGGCGCAGGCGTTGGCGACCACCACAACATCGAACTCACCGGGCTGCGCACCGGCGATCAGGTGGCGCAGGTTCTCCGCGATGACCGCCGCCTCATTGTGGGCCGGCACCACGATGCTGACTCTCGGTTCCACACTCGACAGACTAGAGGACTCCGGTGACATGAGTGAGTTGGCTGTCATAACCCCGAGTTTCCGTGGCGACGCCGAGATGTTCGCCTACCTGTACCGGTCGGTGCGGGAGCTGACGCCGCCGGACACGGTGCACCACGTCTTCGTACCGCTGCGGGACAAGCCGCTGTTCGCCAGGTACGAGGGCCCGCGGTGCCGGATCCGGACCAGCTCCGAGGTGTTGCCGCGGCGGTACCTGCGGGTGGGGCGGGGTGACTCCTATGTGGACATCCGACGGCCATGGCCGCCGGTGCGTGGCTGGATCACCCAGCAGGCGCTGAAGCTCGCCGCGGCCGCGCAGCTGGACGCGGACGTGGTGCTGATCGCGGACTCGGACGTGGTGCTGGTACGGCCGGTGCGCGCGGATCGCTTCATCGTGGACGGGCAGCGCCGGCTGTACCGGCAGGAGCGGGCGGTCACCGCGGAGATGGAGCGGCATGTGATCTGGCACCGGGTGG
>JAFMQQ010000417.1 GCA_017354595.1 Micromonosporaceae bacterium | reverse complement strand
CCGTCTCCTGGGTCCTGCTGCGCAGTGGCCCGGCGGCCGGGCTGTTCGCGTTCGGCTCCTCGATCGCCGGCCTGGTGCTCGGCCTGGTGATCGCCTTCAAGCGGATCACCAACCCGGCGGTTATCTCGGCCTACGCGGTGCTGCAGGGCGTCCTGCTCGGCGTGGTGAGCCGCCTGTTCGAACAGGTCTACCCGGGCATCGTCGTACAGGCGGTCGGCGCCACATTCGCGGTCTTCGCCGGCATGGCGGTGCTGTACCGGTTCCGGGTACTGCGGGCGACCCCGAAGTTCAGCCGGTTCGTCCTCGGCGCCCTATTCGGGATCGTCGCGCTCGGCTTCCTCAACTGGATCTTCGCGATCTTCGGCCACAACCTGGGCCTGCAGTACTACAACCCGCTGCACGGCGGGAGCCCGCTGGCGATCCTGTTCAGCGTCGCCGCGATCGTGATCGGTGCGCTCACCTTCATCCTCGACCTGGACGCGGTCGAGCAGGGCGTCCGGTACGGTCTGCCGGAGCGGTACGCCTGGTACTGCTCCTTCGGCCTGCTGGTCGGCCTCATCTTCCTGTACTGGCAGATCCTGCGGCTGCTCGGCTACCTGAGGCGGTGACCGCTCTGGTACCGGCTCCACCCGCCCCGCCGGCAGGACCAGCCCCACCGGCAGGACCAGGGCCGAGGTACCGATGACCGGGGTCGATCTGGCCAGGCGGATCGATCGCCTGGTCGACCAGGTCTCACACTGGACGCCGCCCCGTTGGGCGGCGTCCACGCCGTCGGGCGCGAGCCGCGCCGAGGTCGCGTACGCGCTCGCCCAGCGGCTGGCCGACCTCGAGGCGGAGGCGACCGGGCGGGGTCTGATTCCGGTACCGCAGCTGGGCAGCGACCTGGCGCTGCCCGACCAGTGGCGGGTGGTGGCGCGCGACCTGCTCGCCGCGCAGCCGGAGACCCGGATCCTGCGCGAGGCGTGCGAGGCGGTCGCCGAGGCGCGCGCCGAGCTGCTACCCGTGGCGTAGCCCGCCCGATCCGGTCAGCCGAGCCGCTCCACGATCATCGCCATGCCCTGGCCGCCGCCCACGCACATGGTTTCCAGGCCGACCGTCTTGTCGTGCCAGTCCAGGGCGTTGAGCAGGGTACCGGTGATCCGTGCGCCGGTCATGCCGAACGGGTGCCCGACCGCGATCGCGCCACCCATCACATTCAGCTTCGAGAGCGGGATGCCCAGGTCCCGGTACGACGGGATGACCTGTGCCGCGAAGGCTTCGTTGATCTCCACCAGGTCGATGTCGTCGATGCTCATGCCGGCCCGGCGCAGCGCCTGCCGGGACGCCTGCACCGGGCCGAGGCCCATGATCTCCGGCGAGAGCGCGGTGACCCCGGTGGCGACGATCCGGGCCAGCGGGGTGATGCCAAGCTCCCGGGCCTTGCTGTCGCTCATCACGATGACCGCGGCGGCCCCGTCGTTGAGCGGGCAGCAGTTGCCGGCGGTGATCCGCCCGTCCGGCCGGAACACCGGCTTCAGTCCGGCCACACCGGCCATCGTCACACCCGGCCGGGGGCCGTCGTCGGCCCCGACCACCGCACCGTCCGGTGTGGACACCGGAGTGATCTCCCGGGCCCAGAAGCCGTCCGCGATCGCCTTCTCCGCGAGGTTCTGGCTGCGTACCCCGAACTCGTCCATCTCTTCGCGGCTGATACCGCGGATCTGGGCGAGGTTCTCCGCGGTCTGGCCCATGGCGAGGTAGATGTCGGGCAGCTCGCCGTCCTCCCGCGGATCGTGCCAGACCGCTGCGCCGCCCCCGCTGCGGGCGAGCGACCGGGCCCGCGCGCTGTCGAAGACCGGGTTCTGCCAGTCGCCGCCGACCAGCGCCTGCGCCTGCTCGGGCAGGCCGTCGGAGCTGCCCCGGGCGTACCGGGAGACGCACTCCACGCCGGCCGAGATGAACACGTCGCCCTCGCCCGCCTTGATGGCGTGGTACGCCATCCGGGTCGTCTGCAGCGATGAGGAGCAGTACCGGGTGATGGTGGCGCCGGGCAGGAAGTCGTAGCCGAGCAGGATGGCGACCACCCGCGCCAGGTTGAAACCCTGCTCGCCGCCGGGCAGCCCGCAGCCCAGGTACAGGTCGTCGATGTCGTGCGGGTCGAGCTGGGGCACCTTGGCCAGAGCCGCGCGTACCACCGTCGCGGTCAGGTCGTCGGGGCGCAGCTGGGCGAGCGAGCCCTTGACGGCGCGGCCGATCGGGGAGCGGGCGGTGGCGACGATGACTGCCTCGGGCATCCTCCGAGGCTACTCTTCAGTAGCCGCCGTCCGCAGCCGTGCCGCCTCCACCACGGCCGGCAACAGCGCATGCGCCCACACCCGGTACCCGTCGGCCGACGGGTGGTACCGGTCCTCGCACAGGGTGCCCGCGTCGGCCCGGAACACCGCGCCGGTACGGCCGGCCAGATCCACCGGTACCCCGCCCGCCTCGCGTACCGCGGCCGCCTGTGCCCGGGCCATCCGGCGTGCCTGCAGGGCCACCAGCTGGCGCAGTGGCTGGGCGATGGCCCGGGCCGCGCCGAGGTCGGGGCAGGTACCGACGACCACCGCCACGCCGGCATCCCCCAGCCGGCTGACCGCGGCGGCCAGGTGCGCCGCCGCCTCCCCTGGACGGCGCAGGCCGACAACGTCGTTGGCACCGACCAGGATCACCGCGACGTCCGGGGTCGGGCCGAGCAACGCCCGGGCCACCTGGGTGGCGAGGTCGGCCGAGCGCGAGCCGTGTACCGCGACGCTGGAGAGTTCGACCCGCCGGCCATCGCCGGCGACGCCTGCGGAGCCGGCCCCAGCCAGAGGTCTGCGGCCGGCGACGCCTGCGGAGTCGGTCCCAGCCAGCGGTCCACGGCCGGCGACGCCGGTACCGGCCTGTTCGGCGAGCAGCTCGGCGAGGCGGCCACCGACCGTGTCGCCGACCCGGCCGACCCCCACGCCCAGCGCGGTGGAGTCACCGAGTAGCACCAGGCGCAGCGGTACCCCGTCCTCGCCGACCGAGGTACGCATCGCCAGGCGCAGGTCCGGCTGGGCGTACCGCCGGGTGCGCGCGGCGAGCGCCTCCGCCGCCAGCAGCGCGGCGCCGCCGACCGTACCGGCGATCATCGTGATCGCGGTGGCTTTGCCGAGCCGGCGTACCAGACTCATTCGTCACTCCACTGTAGACACTGGGCCGGCGGGCCTTTGGAGGGCATCGGCGGCCGCGGGTGGCGCCGGGTCCTGCCGCCGTACGGTGAGTTGCCGCACCCGGCGCCGCAGCTGCACCCACCGACCGGACCCCCACCATGCGCCGGCGCTGACCTCGGTTCCGGCGTGTTCGGACGCCCGCACTGCCGCCCGCGCCAACGACCGTACTCCCTCTTCGTGGCCAGCGGCCGCACCAGCTTCGCCGGCCCCGGTCTGGCCGGTCACCGCGGCGATCAGGGTGGGCAGCATCGCGGCAGCGGCGGCGGCGTACCCGTCGGCCGACGGGTGGAACCGGTCGGCGCTGAACATCTGCCGTGGCTGCGCGTAGAACATCGGGCCGACCAGGTCGGCCAGGGATACCGTGGCACCGCCCTCCTCTACCACCGCGACGGTCTGTGCCCGGGCCAGCTCCCGGGACAGGTGCCGGGCCACCCAGCGCAACGGCGGCTGGACCGGCCGGATGGTACCCAGGTCCGGGCAGGTACCGACGACCACCGCGCAGCCGGTCGCCCGCAACTCCCGTACCGCGCGGGCGAGCTGGGCCACCGCGAGAGGTACCCGCACACCATGTGTCACGTCGTTGGCGCCGGTGAGGATCACCGCGGCGTCCGGCCGGGCCGCCGCCTGCTCGGCCGGCCAGGCTGCGGCCTCGGGGTGCTCGCCCGGCCACGCGGCGGCCAGCGCCAGCT
>JAFMQQ010000416.1 GCA_017354595.1 Micromonosporaceae bacterium | reverse complement strand
GGCGCGACACGGTCGGGGACCGCGGTCCGGCGCGGCGCGGCCCGGCGCGGCTACCCGATTGGCCAGCTGTGCACCGGTTCGTTGGTCGCGTGCAGCTCGGTGTACCGGCGCAGCATCCGGCCCAGCGCGACGGTACGGGACAGCCCGGCCCGCTCCAGCGAGTCTACCAGCGCCACCTGCCAGGCCGCCCCGTTGCGCCCGGTGCGGCAGCGCTGCTCGATCACACCGAGCAGCCGGTCGCGGATCGGCGGGGCGACGCCGAAGGCGTCCAGGCCGGCGTAGGCCATCGGGAGCAGCTCGTCGAGGACCAGCCGGCCGACCGGTACCTCGCCGAGTCCCGGCCAGTACATGCCGGCGGCCAGCCCGTGCCGGGCACCGACGTGGAAGTTCGCCTCCGCCAGGCTGAACGGCATCCGTGTCCACAGTGGACGGCCAGCCTCAGCGAGCGACCGTACCAGTCCGAAGTAGAACGCCGCGTTGGCCAGCATGTCGACCACGGTCGGCCCGGCCGGTAGCACGCGGTTCTCCACCCGCAGGTGCGGCAGCGCGCCGGAGACGTCGATCACCGGCCGGTTCCACCGGTACACGGTGCCGTTGTGCAGGCGCAGCTCACTCATGCGCGGTACCCCGCCCGCGCGCAGGGTCTCGGCCGGGTCCTCGTCCTCCAGGATGGGCAGCAGCGCGGGGAAGTAGCGCAGGTTCTCCTCGAACAGGTCCACCACCGAGGTGATCCACCGCTCGCCGAACCAGACCCGCGGGCGTACCCCCTGCGCCTTGAACTCCTCCGGCCGGGTATCGGTGGCCTGCTCGAACAGCGCGATGCGGGTCTCCGCCCACAGCTGCTTGCCGAACAGGTATGGCGAGTTCGCGCCCACCGCGACCTGTACCCCGGCCAGCGCCTGCGCCGCGTTCCAGTAGCTGGCGAACTGCTCCGGCGCGACGAGCAGGTGGAATTGGAGACTGGTGCAAGCCGCCTCCGGCGCGATCGAGTCGGTCGCGCAGCGCAGCCGTTCGACTCCGCGGATGTCCAGCCCGAAATCCTCGCCGCGGGCGGCCAGCATCTGTTCGTTGAGCACGTGGTACCGGGGATCCGGGGAGATGTTCTCCAGGACCGCGTGGTGCTGGCCCAGCGTGGGCAGGATGCCGATGGTTACCAGCCGGGCGTCCGCCTTCACCGCGCGCTCCTCGGCGCGCCACAGCCAGCGGAGCAGATCACCTTCGTACTCGTCGAACCCGTCACCGGCGATCAGCCGGGGGGTGGCATTCAGCTCCAGGTTGAACTGGCCCAACTCGGTCTGGAATGCGGAGTCGGCGAGGCCGGCGAGTACCTCGGCGTTGCGCATGGCCGGCTCGCCGGACTCGTCGACCAGGTTGACCTCCAGCTCCAGGCCGGTGGTCTGCCGGCCGGTCTCGAACGGCACCTCGCGCAGCATCACGGCGAAGACCTCGAGGCAACGGCGCAACTTCAGGCGGTACCGGGACCGGTCCGCGCGTGTGAATGCGGCACGGGACACGTCCTTGCCCAAGCCGTCCCACTCCTTCGCGCAGGCCTGTCCCCGCGTAGTGATTTCCACCGTAAGGAGCGACCGTGGTACGAGGCCAGGGACAAAGCGGACGCGTTAGCGGCGCACCGTGATCGGTACGCCGCGCAGCGCGAGAATTAGACCCGCCGCCGGCGCGCTACACGCGCGCAACCAGACCCGCCGGCGCGCTACCCGCGCGCAACTAGACCCCGAATCCGTCCACTGGAGCGGTCGCCGGGGGCGGTGGGGTCGCCCGCCACAGGCCCGTCTTCTGCGCCGCCAGCCCGGCCAGGTACGCCGGATTGAGCAGCAGGTACCGGCGCCAGAGCCGAGCCGGCTCCATGCCCAGTCGCCATAGCCATTCCAGCCCGCGCCGTTGCATCCAGGCCGGCGGGTGCTGCAACTGACCGGCGTGGTAGTCGAAGGCCGCGCCGACCGCGAGCAGTGGCATCGCCAGCAGCGGGCGCATCGCGTAGGCGAACACCTCCTGGCGCGGGCAGCCCAGCCCGACCAGAACGATCCGCGCGCCCGAGCCGGTGATCCGCTCCGCGATCTCGGCCGGCTCACCCGGCCGGGCCGGCCGGAACTTCGACGGCTCCTGCCCGGCGATCTTCAACGTGGGGAACATCGCGGTCAGCCGGGGTACCAGCCGGTCCAGGGTCTCCGCCGTGGAGCCGTACAGATAGACCGGCAGCCCCTCGGCGGCCGCCCCGTCCAGCACCCGCAGGGTCAGCGTCGGGCCGTACACGCGATCGTCGAGCCCCGCGCGGTGGAGCAGGTTCAGCGCCCAACGCACCGGTTGCCCGTCCGGCGTCACCAGGTCGAAGGAGTTGAGCCGGGCACCGTGCGCCCGGTCCTGCACCCCGGTCATCACCCCGTGTACCGCCAGCGCGGTGAGCGCGAACGGCCGGCCGTCCCGCGCCGCCGCCAGTACCGCCGCGGTCGCCTCGTCGTAGGTCGTGGCGTCCACGCAGACGCCGAGGACACTGCCCTTGGTACTCACCGGGTCGGTACCCACCGGTCCACGTTCGCCTCATAGATCTCGCGCAGGATCATCGGCACGTCGTACACCTGTGTCCACTCTGGATAGTCGGCCTGGAAGGCGGCGTTGGAGCCGATCCACCACTGGTGGTCGCCGATCCGGTGGGTGTCCTGGTACTCGCTGATCATCTCCTGGCCGGTGATCTCCTGGGCGAGGGCGAACGCTTCCAGGTGGGAACAGTTCGAGTGCCGGCCACCGCCGAGGTTGTACACCGCCGCCGACCGCGGTGCCCGGAAGAACGCCTCGAACGCGGCGATCACGTCCCGGCTGTGGATCGCGTCGCGGACCATCTTGCCCTGGTACCCGAAGATCTTGTACGTGCGCCGCTCCATGTTGCACCGCATCACGTACCCGAGGAAGCCGTGCAGCTCGGTTGCGGAGTGCGCCGGGCCGGTGAGGGTACCGCCGCGGAAGCACGCGGTCTTCATGTCGAAGTAGCGGCCGTACTCCTGCACCATCACGTCCGCGGCCACCTTCGAGGCGCCGAAGACCGAGTGCAGGCAGTTGTCGATCGGCATGTCCTCAGTGATCCCGTCGTGGTACCGGTGCCCGCGTGGCAGCTCCCACCGGGTCGGCAGCTCCTCGAAGGGCAGCGAGTTGGGCCGGTCGCCGTACACCTTGTTGGTCGAGCAGTGGATGACCGGTGCGTCGGCGCAGTGCTCGCGTACGTTCTGCAGCACGTTGAGGGTGCCACCGGCGTTGATGTCGAAGTCGGTGTACGGGTCGCGCACGGCCCAGTCGTGCGACGGCTGCGCGGCGGTGTGGATGACGACGGCGACATCGCGGCCGTACTTCGCGAAGATCGCACCGAGCGCGGCGCGGTCCCGGATGTCCACGTCGTGGTGCGCGTACGCGCTGCCCAGCTCGGCGGCGAGGCGCTGCACGTTCCACGCCGTCGACGCCTCCGGCCCGAAGAACTTGGCGCGCATGTCGTTGTCGATGCCGACCACGTCCAGCCCGAGGCCGGCGAAGTGGCGCGCCGCCTCCGACCCGATCAGACCGGCCGAGCCGGTCACCACCGCGACTGTCATAGCTTCGCAGCCTAGACCGTGCGCCGGCGCGCCCTGTCCCGCGGCGGCGGGTGACGGTTCGCCGGGTGACGGGTGACCGGCGCCGGCCGGGTCAGGCGGCCCGTTCCAGCTCGCGTACCTCCCGGCGGATCGCGCGCAGCCGGCTGGCACTGATGCCCAGCCGCTCGGCGAGTTCGGCCTGGCTCAGCTCCGGGTTCTCCGCCTCGAGCTGTGCGGCGAGCGCCGCGGTCTCGGCGACCGGGCGCCGCTGCCGGGAACTCTGCTGCGGGTTGCGCCCGCTGGTCCCCGGCCGCGCCGGGGATGGGC
>JAFMQQ010000064.1 GCA_017354595.1 Micromonosporaceae bacterium | reverse complement strand
GCGTACCGCTGGTGTACCTGGTCGACTCCGCCGGCGCCCGGATCACCGACCAGGTCGAGCTGTTCCCCGGCCGCCGCGGCGCCGGGCGCATCTTCTACGAGCAGGTGCGCGCCAGTGGTTCAGTGCCGCAGGTCTGCGCCCTGTTCGGCCCGTCCGCGGCGGGTGGCGCATATGTCCCGGCCTTCTGCGACGTGGTCGCCATGGTCGACGGCAACGCCTCGATGTACCTCGGCTCCGACCGGATGGTGGAGATGGTGACCGGGGAGAAGACCACCCTGGAGGCGATGGGTGGTGCCAGTGTCCACTGTCGAGAGTCGGGGGTCGGTCACTTTCTCTGCGGTACCGAGGCCGAGGCGATCGAGGTCGTGCGCCGGTACCTCTCCTTCCTGCCGGCCAACTGGCGAGACCTACCGCCCACAGTGGACAGCCGCCCGGCACCCGACGCCGATCTGGCCGCGATGATCCCGGCGAACGAACGGCAGGCCTTCGACATCCGCAAGGTGGTGCGCGGGTTGCTGGATGGCGGGGAGTACTTCGAGATCCAGCAGCTGTGGGCACGCGAGCTGAGTGTCGGGTTCGGCCGGCTCGCCGGGCAGACCATCGGCGTGGTGGCGAACAACTCGCTGCACCGCGGCGGTGTGCTCTTTGTGGACTCGGCGGACAAGGCGGCCCGCTTCGTGCAGCTGTGCGACGCGTTCAACGTGCCACTGCTCTTCCTGGCCGACGTACCGGGATTCATGGTCGGTACGGCGGTGGAGCGGCAGGGCATCATCCGGCACGGAGCGAAGATGGTCAGCGCGGTCAGCGAGGCGACGGTACCGAAGATATGTGTCGTGGTGCGCAAGGCCTACGGCGCCGGCCTGTACGCGATGGCCGGCCCCGGCTACGCGCCGGACGCGACGATCGCGTTGCCCACCGCGAAGATCGCCGTGATGGGCGCGGAGGCCGCGGTGAACGCGGTATACGCGAAGAAGATCGCGGCGCTGCCCGATGACGCCGCCCGGGCGGAGTTCGTGGCCGCCCGGCGGGCCGAGTACGAGCAGGACATCGACATCGTGCGGCTCGCCAGCGAGCTGGTCGTGGACGCGATCGTACCCGCCGGCGAACTGCGTGCCGAGCTGGTCGCCCGGTTCGCCGCGGCGCGTGGCAAGGACCGCTCGTTCTCCCGGCGCCGGCACGGCGTCACGCCGGTCTGACCGCCGACCGACCGGCCCGAACCGGCCGTCCTGCCCAACCCAGGGAGGTGTCCACAGTGGATTTCAAACTCAGCGAGGAGCACGAGGCACTGCGCCGCACCGTCCAGGAGTTCGCCCGCGAGGTGGTCGCACCGGTCGCCGCCGAGCACTACGAGCAGCACACCTTCCCGTACGAGGTGGTCCGGCAGATGGGCAAGCTCGGCCTGTTCGGCCTGCCGATCCCGGCGGAGTACGGCGGCATGGGCGGTGACTATCTCGCCCTCTGCCTGGCCGTGGAGGAGTTGGCCCGGGTCGACTCGTCGGTGGCGATCACCCTGGAGGCGGCGGTCAGCCTCGGTGCCATGCCGATCTGGCGGTACGGCACACCGGAGCAGCACGAGGCGTGGCTGCCCCGGCTGGCCAGCGGCGAGGCGCTGGCCGCGTTCGGGCTGACCGAGCCGGGCTCGGGCTCGGACGCCGGGGCGCTTTCGACCCGGGCGGTGCTCGACGAGGCGGCCGGTGAATGGGTGATCAATGGCGGCAAGGCGTTCATCACCAACTCCGGCACCGAGATCACGGCGCTGGTCGCGGTGACCGCGCGCACCGGACCTCAGGAGATCTCCACGATCGTCGTGCCCGCCGGCGCTACCGGCCTGCGGGTCGGGCCCGGGTACTCGAAGGTCGGCTGGTGCGCTTCGGACACCCACGAACTCTCCTTCTCCGATGTCCGGGTACCAGCCGCCAACCTGCTCGGGCAGCGCGGCCGCGGGCTGGCCCAGGTACTGCGGACGCTGGACGAGGGACGGGTGGCGATCGCCGCGCTCGGCGTCGGCCTGTCCCAGGGTTGCCTGGACGAGTCGTTGCGGTACGCCCGCCAGCGGCGCGCGTTCGGCCGGTCGATCGGGGACTTCCAGGCGATCCAGTTCAAGATCGCCGACATGGAGCTGCGTACCCACACCGCCCGGCTGGCGTACCACGACGCGGCGCTGCGGCTCGGCTCCGGCGGCGAGTTCAAGCGCCAGGCTGCGATCGCGAAGCTGTACGCCAGCGAGGCGGCGGTCGCCAGCGCGCGCGACGCGACCCAGATCTTCGGCGGGTACGGCTTCATGAACGAGACCCCGGTCGCCCGGCACTGGCGGGACGCGAAGATCCTGGAGATCGGCGAGGGCACCTCCGAGGTACAGCGAATGATCATTGCTCGGGATCTCGGACTGTAGTCGGTCCGGCCCGGAGTGCATCGACAGCGGATGGCAGTGTCAAGCATTTGCCGACTGGCGGTCAGGTGGCCGACTACCCCCTCGCGTCCATCGAACAGGTTCTCTACCCTTCCTGACCGTGTCCGCAGATCCGCATCAGGAGGCGGCGTCGACCAGCGCGTTTGCCGCACTGCTGCGCGGCCATCGGCGCGCGAAGGGATACACGCAGGAGGAGTTCGCGGCGCGCTCTGGGGTCGGCGTACGGACCCTGCGCGATCTGGAACGGGGGCGGGCACGCCCACAGCGGGCGACGGTGGACCTGCTCGCCACGGCGCTGGGGTTGCGCGGCGCGGCCCTCGATGAGTTCGCGGCGACCGCGCGGCGCACCCTACCGGCGCGGGGTCCGGTGCGGGAGCTGGTCAACCTGCCGCCGGCGCCGATCCTGTTCGGCCGGGAAGCGGCGCTGGTTGAGCTGGATGCGGTGCTGCGGCAGGCGGCGCTGGTGACGCTGGTCGGTGCGGCGGGCGTCGGCAAGACCAGCCTGGCGGTGGCCGCCGCGCACCAGGTCGCGTACCGCCATCCCGACGGTGTGGCCGGGGTGGTGGTCTGCGATGAGTCCACAGTGGACGATATCCTGGCGATCCTGGCCGCCCAGTTCGGCGTCGATCGGGCAGCGGGCCTGCCGGCACGCCTGTCCGGCAGGCCGGCGCTGCTGGTACTGGACGGGGTCGAGCGATCGCCCGGCCCGGCCGTCGAAGCGCTGCGTTGGCTGCAGGAGAACACCAGCCAGCTGCGGCTGCTGGCGACCGGGCGGGAGCCGACCGGTATCGCCGGCGAGTACGCCTGGCTGGTCCCGCCGCTGGAGACGCCGCCGCCGGGCGCCACCGATCCGGTACGGGTCGGCCGGTACCCCGCCGCCGCGCTCTTCCTGGACCGGCTGCGCCGGGTGCGACCGGAGGAGCCGACCGCACAGGAGACGGCCGTCCTCGCCGACCTGGTACGCCTCCTCGGCGGGTTGCCGCTGGCGCTGGAGTTGGGTGCGGCCCGCGGCCGGACCCTGGAACTCGGCGAGATCCTGGACGGCTACCGGGTACCCGACGGTGCCGCGACAGGTGGCACCGGAGCCGAGCCGCCCCCGCTCCGCGAGGCGCTGGCCGCCAGCTACCGGATGCTGGACCCCGGCGAGCAGGCCGCGCTGCGCCGCCTCGCCCAGTTCCGCAACCGCTGGACGGTGGAGCTGGCCGAGCCGGTACTAACCACCGGCCGGGCCGGCCCGGGTACCGATCCGATGACCCTGGTCGACCGGCTGGTCGGGTTGGGCCTGCTGAACATACGGGGCACCGGGCCGATGCGGTTCCGGCTGCTCGCCCCGGTACGCGACTTCGCGATCGCTGCAGCCGATGCGGCCGGGGAGGTGGTCGAGGACCGGCGCCGGCACGCGCTGGCCGTCATCGGGTACGCCGAACGGCTCGCGCCCGGTCTGCTCGGCGGTACCGGCACCGCCGACCTGCTCGACGACGTGGCACCCGACCTGCGCGCCGCCATGGTCACCACAGCCGCGGACGATCCCGTCACCGGCCTGCGGCTGGCCCGGCTACTGCCCGGCTGGTGGCGGCTGCGTGGGCAGGACCGCTCCGGCCGCCGGTGGCTGCACCGGCTGCTGGACGATCCGCGCACCGCCGACGCGGACCCGGCCCTGCGCGCCTGGGCTCAGGTCGGGTGCGGCGAGCTCGCCGCCGAGCACGGCGACGGAGCCGCCGAACTGTCCACAGTGGAGGACGCGGTGCGAGCGTTCACGCGGTTGCGGGACGTACCCGGCCAGCTCGCGGCGCGTACCCAGCTGTCCGTGCTGTACGAGCTGGCCGGCGAGTACGCCACGGCACGCCAGCACGGGGAGGCGGCGCTCGCCCTGGCAACCAGGCACGGCCGTACCCGTGACGTGCTGGTCGCGCAGAACCACCTCGCCTGGCACGACCTGCGCTCCGGCGACCTTTCCGCGGCGCGGCGACGGCTGACCACGGTGCAACGGCTCGCCGCCGAGTTGGGTGAGGACCGGCCGCGGGCACTGGCGCACGCGAACCTCGCCGAGGTGGCGCGGCTGGAGCAGCGGTACGGCGAGGCGATCTCGACCGGCCAGCGCGCCGTCGTACTGCTGGAGGCGCTGGGTGACCACGAGCACCGGCGCCGGGTGCTACGCATCATCGGCCTGGCGCAGGTACAGGCACGCCGGATCGCCGACGCGCAGGCGACGCTACGCCAGTTGGCCGGCGGTCCGGCCAAGGCCCGGGGCGGGACGAGGCGCAGCGGCCGGTCCGCCCGGGTACCGGCTGGCGACGGCGACGAGGCACTGGTCGAGGCGCACCTGATGCTCGTCGCTGGCGACCGTACCGCCGCGGCGGAGCGGTTCGCATCGGCTGCGGAGGCGTTCGCCGGCCGGGTCGGCGCGCGTGATCCGGTCGAGGCACTGGTCGGTCTGGCCGCAGCGGCCGGCGATTCCAAGCAGCGGGCACGGGTACGTGCGGAGATCGATGCGCTGTGTGCCCGTACCGGGATCAGCCTGCTCGACGGGGAACGCGCCCTGGTCGAGGGCTGAGCTGAGGCAGCCGACGGCCGAGCTCGGCCGGCGGGCCGCAATTGTCGGTGAGAGCCCCGGACCCGAGCCCGGCCACGGCGCGAGGAACCAGACGGCTCCCGCGCCGAGCCCGGACCACGAGTCCCCCAAACGGGCGAAGTCCCCCGAACGGCCCCCACCTTGCTTCGCCCGTGCCGGCCCCCCTGACCGGCTCCCCCACCCGTGGGAGGTTAGTCGCGCGGCGATCTACAGCCCGGGCGTCTCGCGACGCTTTGTCCGGCCAGCAACGCAGCTTCTGCCGGCACTCCTGCCGGTTGATCCACGCCTTACCCCACCGCTGCGCGGCCTATGGCGCCACGTTGTCGCGCTGCGGCTCGGCGACGTGGGACCCGGCCTCCGCCGGGGTATCCGCAGCAGCGTCGGTACCCGCCTCGGCGCACGGGCGGACCGCATCCCGTACCATCCGCAGCGACTTGAGGAACGCGGCCAACTGGTCGCAGTCGAAGAGCCCGGTGAACGTCTCATCGATCAGCGCCAGGTGTCCGGGGAGGACGGCGTCCAGCCGGCTGTGGCCCGCGGCGGTGAGCACCGCGTAGAGGCTGCGCCGGTCGCTCGAACAGGCGAGGCGGTGGACCAGGCGGTCGCGCTCCAGCCGGTCGACGACCCGGGTGACTCCGCTCGTAGTCAGTGTGGTCTGGGCGGAGAGGTCCGTCATCCGCAGCCGTGACTCGGGCGAGCGGGCCAGGCGCAGCAGTACCTCGAACTCGATCGGGGCGAGATCATGCTCGGCAAGGTGAGCGGCGAACCGGGCGGCGATACCCGCGTATGCCTCCGCGAACAGACCGACCGCCGTGATGCGGTCGTCATCCAGCCTGTCTCGCCTGCTCACGCACCGACTATACCGCGCTTGACACCGGGAATTTTGCTTGAGTTATATTTGCTCAGTCAGACATCCGACTCGGCCAGCGCGGGCAACCCGCGACGGTCGGCCGAGCGGCAAAGACCCTGAGGGAGAGCAATGAGCGAGACCGCGACGGTCGGCCGAGTCCATGACGGCCTGACCATCCCGACACCCGGCACGTACACCCTTGACCCCAACCACAAGCGGGTCGGCTTCGTTGCCCGACACCTGATGGTGGCCAAGGTGCGTGGCGAGTTCAAGGACGCAAGCGCGACCATCACCGTTACCGACGACCCGCTCCAGTCGTCGGTAACCGCGAGCCTCAAGGCTGAGAGTGTCTACACGGGAGTCGAGCAACGCGACAACCACCTGCGCAGTGGGGACTTCTTCGAGGCGGAGAAGTGGCCGACCCTGGAGTACCACAGCACCGGCATCAAGTCGGTGGACGGCAACGAGTTCGTGCTGGCGGGCGAGCTGACGATCAGGGATGTCACCGTCCCGGTCGACTTGAAGGTGGAGCTGGAGGGCGTCGCCAAGAGCCCGTACGGGGCCGAGGTGTTCGGTTTCAGTGCCACCGGTGAGCTGGACCGCGAGGCGTTCGGCCTGACGTACAACATGGCTCTCGAAGCCGGTGGTGTGATGATCGGCAAGACCGTGAAGATCGAGATCGAGGGCGAGGTCGTCAAGCAGGGCTGAGCCCGTGTCTGGCTGAGCCCGTATCTGGTGGGGCGCGTTTCCCCCCGGCGCGCCCCACCAGTCTTTCCAGGTGCGGCTTCGCCGTGAGCTGACTAGTGGCGGGTGGTGTCCAGCTCTTCGCTGGCGGCGGTCGGGGTGCGGAGCACGCCGTGGCGCCGCAGTGCCGTCTCCACCGGGATCAGCATCAGTACCAGCGGCGCGCCGAGGTACCACCGCCGGTCCAGTACCAGTGCCGAGGCGCAGAGCAGGACGCCGGCCGCGTACGTCGCGATCAGCCAGGTGACCCGCCGGCTGCCACGCCGGTTGCCACCCAGCGCGTCGAGCAGACCGAACGCGCCGGTCGGCATGGCCAACAGGCCCGCGGACAGAACCAGATACACCACGATGTCGCGGGTCGACACCGGTACCTCCCGTTGCTTCGTGCCTGCCGGCGGGGGTGGGTCGAGCCGGCACAAGCAGTATCAAGCCAAGGGTTGTCAGGCTAGACGGTCAGTGGCCGCAGCCGCCAGGCGATGCCCGATGCAATCGTCACGCAGGGGCGGCAAGGAGCCCGGGACAATACCACTACAATTTGTCGGAAGGCGTGGCGCGTTTCGCGGTGGCTGTCGGCAGGCCAAGAGAGTGGCCGAAGCGGGAACGCGTGGTCATGCAGTTCAAATTGGGCGAGGACGCGCCGGCAAGCCTTGGGGGCGGCGGTGCACCGCCCCCGGCGGGTACCGGATTCAGAGGTCGAACTCGCCGTCCTTGGCTCCGGCAACGAAGGCGTCCCACTCAGCCTGAGTGAAGACCAGTACAGAACCGTCCGGGTGCTTCGAGTCCCGAAGCAGGATCGCGTCGTCGACGAAGGCGACCTCGACGCAGTTGTCGCAGTTCGGCCCGCTCTGTGAACTCTTTCGCCAAACGGCGCGGCTCAAGTCGACCCGGAGCCCCTTGACCTCGACTTCCACTCACATCTCCTTCGCGCGGGAGGCGATGAACGCGGCCGATTCGTCTGGCGGCAGCGCACCCGCCTGCAGGTGATCAAAGATGACGTGGTACCGGCGCAGATCCTCCTCCTTCTCCAGGAAGAGACCGCCAGCCGCGTTCTCCGAGAAGACCACGTCCGGGTCAACTTCACCGTCGTAGGAGAGGATCGCGAAGGAGCCCTCCATGCCGGCGTGGGCGCCGTACGAGAACGGAAGCACTTGTACCGTCACATTCGGTCGTACGGCCATCTTCTGGAGATGCTCCAGTTGTTGGCCCATCACCGGCCGGTCTCCGACCCATCGATGGAAGACGGCCTCATCCAGTACCACCCAGAAATGCACGGGATCCTGCTGCGTCAGTAATGCTTGGCGAACTCTGCGCACATGGATCCGCCGATCAAGCTCGGCTTGTTCGATGTCCGGCCGAGCCCGCCTGATCATCTCACGCGCGTAATCCGGTGTCTGCAACAATCCGGGAATTACTTGCGCCTCGTATGCATGGATCGCGCTCGCCGCCGCCTCCAACCCGACATAGGCACCGGTGAGCACCGTTCCGTACAGATGCCACCAGCCCTTTTGCCTTGCCTCCCGGGCGACCTGGACCAGTTCGTCCGCGGCGGCGCCGTGGACCTCGTAGACGGCGAGAATGTCGCGCACGTCCCGCGGGGTGGCACCGGTGTGCCCCCGCTCGATCCGGGAGATCTTCGACGCCGAGCACTCCAGGCGCTCGGCTACCTGCTCGATGGTGACGCCGGCGGCCTCGCGCAGCCGCCGCAGCTCGAGGCCCAGCCGGCGACGGCGGAGAGTCGGACTCGCTCGGACGTCCACCACGCTCCACCTCCGGACCGCAGGCTTGTCGGGAGGGATTACCGCGGATTAGGCAGCAGACCAGACAAAAGCCTCGGCAGCAATGACTCGACCCAGCTCGGCGCTGTCGACCGAGGGTCTACAGACCCGATGAACTCTAACGTGACAGGCTGGCGGCCGTCTTGCAACTTGCATAGATATATTGGCGTATAAGACTGCCTTCGTCCGGCTCGCCTACCGCGGAGAAGGGCTGGTCTGCTGCGGTGAGGGCGACGGCGAAGGCGCGACCGCAACCCGCAGCTCGATGTCGCTGCCGATCGCTACCGTGCTCCCCGCCTGCGGGTTGGTGCTGACCACCGTCTCCGGTGGCAGCGTCCCGTCGGGTACCTCCACCACGTGGTGCCTCAGGCCCAAGCCATCCAGAAGCTGTACGGCGTCGGTGAGCGGCACCCGGGAAAGGTCGGGCACCATCACCGTGGTGGCGGATGGGCTGGGCGACGGGCTGGCCGCGGGCGACGGAGACGGTGACGGGGAAGGCGAGGGGGAGGGGCTGGGGGACGGGCTGGCCGCTGGCGCCGGGGCGTTGTGCCCGCGCGTCCCGAGCCAGAGGCCCAGCAGGATGAGCGCGATGAGTGCCAGTGCGCCGAGGCCGATCAGGATCGGCAGCCACCATCGCCGGCGGGGCGGCGCCTCGTTGACACCCCACTCCTCCTCGATCGGCGGGGCGGTGGTACGGGTGCCGGCCGGCGGTACGCCCGCGGAACCCCGCCACCGGGACTGCCCGTCCACCGCCGGCAGGGGCGCGGTCTGATCGACTGGCGGCTGCCCCTGCGCCTGAGGAACCTGAGCGTGGGGAAGCTGGGCGGTCTGGTCCGCACCGGGTACCGGCGGCTGTTCGTCCGTGGTGTCGCCTGTGGAGCCAGCGACCTGAGTCGCGTCGTCCGGCCAGGGATCGACGGGTGGCTGCGCGTCGTCAGGCACGAATCCATCTCACCACGACCGCCCCGCGCCAGGCAGGCGTACCCGTCTTTCCGGGCGTGGCGCTACCCCGGCTGACTCGGCCCCGGCCGGCTGGGCGCTGCCGGCCCGCACGAGATCCGGATCGTGTCGTTCCAGTGCACCCCGGACGCCCCGCCCGCCGGGTCCTGGGCGGTCACCGTTCCGCCGCGGCCGGTCGGGTACCGCGGGTACACACCCGCCGCGGCCAGTTCCCGGCCGGCATCGTTGCACGGGTGCCCCACCACATCCGGCGGTACCAGCAATGGCGCGGCACCGCGCACGTAGACCTTGACGGTGATGCCCGGGTCGATCGGCGTACCGGCGGGCGGGACGGTGTGGTCGACCGCCTGGCTCGCGCCGTCGCCGCCGAAGATGAGCTGGACACCGAGCTGCAGGCCGCGCAGCTCGGTGCGGACCTCGATGAAGTCCCGCCCGGAGTAGTCGACCAGGGTCAGCGGGGCGAGCGGGCTGGGTGCCGGCGGCGCGAGGCTGCTCACCGCGGGTGAGGGTGAGGGCGCCAGCGAGGCGATCGCGGCGCTCTGCCCACCGGGGCCGGAGG
>JAFMQQ010000415.1 GCA_017354595.1 Micromonosporaceae bacterium | reverse complement strand
CCGGTGGGACCTGGCGGCGGAGGCGGCGCGCGGCTGCGACCGGCTGTACCTCGAACCGTCGTGCTCGATCACCGACGCGGGTCAGGTGGCACACGTCGCCGACCGGGTACCCGCCGGCCAGCTGCTGTTCGGTACCGACGCCACGCTCATCGATCCGGCCATCTCCATCGGCCTGGTCCGGGACGCCCGGCTGGACGACGCAACGGCGCAGCGGCTGTACTGGCGCAACGCGGCCGACCTGTTCGGCCTGCACACGGCGCTGGCGCAGCACCGCCATCTCAGCGCGCAGGACCAGTAACTGCCACCCGAAACCAAGAACATCCCGGACAACGCCGGCCACCCCGCCCGACCCGACATCGATGTCGCACCGGTTGACCGGCGTACTCCCGCCGATTATGTTTGTCGATACGACAAACATAATCACCCCGGTGAAGGGTAGGCGGTCATGCGGGCACGTCTTCTTGCCCTGTCGGTGGGCACAGCGGCCGCAGCGGTCGCCATCGGTGGATTGGTTCTCACCCCACCCGCCGCGTTCGCAGCCAGCGGTTGCTCCGTCACCTATGTATTGAGCGGGCAGTGGCCGGGCGGCTTCGGCGCGAACGTCACGATCAAGAACCTGGGCGACCCGATCACCGCGTGGTCGCTGGCGTGGACGTACCCGGCCGGACAGCAGGTGACGCAGATCTGGAACGCGACTGCCGCGCAGAGCGGAACGCAGGTCACGGCGTCCAACGTCGGCTACAACGGCTCCGTCGCAACCAACGCGACCGTATCGTTCGGCTTCAACGGCACGTGGACCAGCAGCAACCCGGCGCCCACCAGTTTCACCCTCAACGGCACGGCCTGCACCGGTAGTGCCACCACCGGCCCCAGCCCGACGCCCGCCCGGACCACATCCAGCCCCACCTCCTCCCCCGGCAACGGGGTTCCCTCCGACGCGGCCTGGGTCGCCACCGGAGCGTTCGATTCCTGGACGAACAACGGCTACACGCTCAACAACGACGTGTGGGGTTCTGGCGCCGGGCCGCAGACCATCTGGGCACGCACCGGTACCAACTGGGGTGTGGTGGCCAACCACCCGCGAACCAGCGGGGTGAAGTCGTACCCGCACACCGGCAGGACGATCGGCAGCACGCTCAGCTCGCTGCACTCGATCAGCAGCTCGTTCAATGTGAGCGTGCCGGCCGACAGCGACTACGAGACCGCGTACGACATCTGGGCCAACAACTTCGCGTACGAAATCATGATCTGGACCAACCAGCACGGCGCGGTCGGCCCGATCGCGGAGTCCTATGACAGCAACGGTGCCGTTCCCAGCGCCAGCAACGTCAGCGCCGGCGGCCACACGTGGAATGTCTACCGGGGCTCCAACGGCAGCAACGCGGTCTTCTCCTTCCTGCTCACCAGCGGCACGAACTCCGGCACTATCGACGTGCTGGGAGTGCTGAACTGGTTGCGCAGCCAGGGCTGGTACGGCGACGTGACGGTCGGCGAGATCCAGTTCGGCTTCGAGCTGAGCGGTACGGCGGGACAGTCCAACTTCGTCTGCAACAGCTTCTCAATCACCTCTACCTGACCGGCAAATGCGGCCGCCGTGAAGGAGTTGGGGTTCTGGTCGGCCATCGCCACCGACGACTGGGAGCAGGCACTGATCAGCGGCAACGGACGGCAGGGTGCACTGTGCTATGGCGGCCCGGGCGGGGTGCGGATCACCCTCAGCCACGAGCGACTCTTCCTGCCGGTGGACGAGCCGTTGGCCGCACCGCAGACGGCCCGGATCCTGCCCAAGCTGCGCGAGGCTGTGCTGGGTGGGCGATACCAGGAGGCAGCCGACGCGGTGGTCGCCTTCGCCAGCACACAGGCGTCGGGCTTCCAGCGGCTGCGACGCATCGACCCGCTCATCGGTGCCGCGACCCTGACCCTGCACGATCTGCCCGGGCCGGTCGACGGGTACCGGCGCGGTGTCGACTTCGGCACCGGCGTGGTCACCCAGGCCTGGGCCGGCGCCCGGGTGGAACTGTTCGTATCCCGCGCCCACGACGTGGTCGCGATCCGGATCACCGCCGCCGGGCGGGCGATGCAGCTGCGGGTACGGCTCGGCCAGATCGACGACACGCCACCGGTACCGGTCGACGTGGCCACCACTGCGGTACCGGACGGCCTGCTGCTCACCGGAGCGTTCCCGACCGCCTGGCCGGCAGCGCTGCGGGGCTATGCGGTCGCCTGCCGGGTGCTGGTACCCGATGGTGTATCTCGGCCCGAGCGCAACGGTGCATTGAGTATCGACGGCACCGGTGAGGTGTTGCTGTTGCTGCGCACCGTGGTTGGCGAGGATGCGGCTTCGACACTGCACGACCTGCGGGCGTTGCCCGTCTGCTTCCGGGATCTGCTCGACGCCCACCGGCGCTGCCACGAGCCGCTGATGCGGCGCTGCCGGCTGTGGCTCGGGACGGCCGCAGACCAGCGAAGCAGCGAGGAACTGCTGGCCCGGCCTGATGATCCCGGTCTGGTGGAGCGGCTCTTCGACGCCGGCCGGTACGCCATCATCTCCAGCACCGGCGACCTGCCACCCACCCTGCAGGGCGTCTGGAGCGGCAGCTACCACCCGGCCTGGCAGAGCGGGTACACATTGGACGGTAACCTGTTCGCTGCGCTCGCCGCGCTCGCCCCCACCGGTACCCCGGAACTGCTGTTGCCCTTCTTCAACCTGATGGACCTCCATCTCGGTGACTTCCGGGAGAACGCGCGACGCCTCTACGGCGCACCCGGCATCCTGCTGCCGGCACACCTGTCCACCCACGGGCGCCACAACCACTTCGACCGGACCTGGTGCCTGACCTTCTGGACCGCAGGCGCCGCCTGGGCCGCGCGGGTCTATGAGGAGTACTGGACGCACACCGGCGACGAGGAGTTCTGGCGATGCCGGGCGCTGCCGTTCCTGCATGCCGCGGCGGCCTTCTATACCGCGTTCGCACCGGATGGTGTATTCGCGCCCAGCTACTCGCCGGAGAATGCACCGGCGAACACGGGCAGCCAGGCGGCCGTCAACGCCGCCATGGACATCGCCACGGTACGCGCGCTGCTACGCATGCTCGGTGAGCGCACCGACCACCTGCCGCGCCACCGGCCGGCCGAGGACGGGACGCTCGCCGAGTGGCTGTGGCCCGGCCTGTTCCCCAACCACGCTCACCGGCACGCATCCCACCTGTACCCGTTGTGGTACGCGCCCGATCCCGCTCTGCGGGAGGATCCGGTCCTGCGGGCGGCGGCCGAGCGTACCGTGCTGGCGCGCCTGGCGTGGTGGCGCGCGGGCGACCCCGGACCTCTGGCTGGGCCTGGCTACGCAGGCGTCGCCGCCGGCGAGATGGCCTTCGGTCTGGTCCAGCTCGGGCTGGCCGCTGCCGCGCTGGGGATGGCGGAGACCTGCCACGAGATCCTGACGCTGCTGGCCGGCGGGTACTGGCGACCGAACCTGGTCTCCACCCACAACAAGGGCCGACTGTTCAACGTGGACATATGCGGTGGGCTGCCGGCCCTGGTCGCGGCGATGCTGCTGGGTAGCGCGCCGGGTCGGTTGGACGTGCTGCCGGCGCTGCCCCGCGCCTGGACGCAGGGCGAGATCCAGGGGCTGCTGGCCCGGGGTGGCGTGGCAGTGGACCGGCTGGCATGGTCGCCGGAGGGCGTCGAGCTCGCACTGCGCGCCGGTACCGACACCACGATCGCGCTCCGGCCGCCGCGCCGGTACGGCGACACGCGGGAACTGGACCTGCCGGCGGGCAAGGTGGTTGACGTTCGTTTGTTCAGTCGGAAAAACTAATTCATGCCCTACCGGCCACCGCTCGTGCCCCACGAGGTCTTCGTCGCCGACCCGGTCGACCTGCCGGCACTCCGGCCCGGTGAACCTGGGCC
>JAFMQQ010000414.1 GCA_017354595.1 Micromonosporaceae bacterium | reverse complement strand
GGGGCAACGAGATCACCATTACCGGGACGCCGGCCGACAACGCGCTGGCGGAACGGGTCTTCAGCGAACTCATCGAACTGATCCAGAAGGGCGAGACACTGACCGAAGACGCCGTGCGGCGTACCGTCGGCATGCTCCAGGACGGCACCGAGGAGCGCCCCGCCGATGTGCTGACGCTCAACATCATCTCGCGCCGCGGCCGGACCATCCGGCCGAAGACCCTGGGCCAGAAGCGGTACGTCGACGCGATCGACAAGCACACGATCGTCTTCGGCATCGGGCCCGCCGGCACCGGCAAGACCTACCTGGCGATGGCGAAGGCGGTCGCCTCGCTGCAGGCCAAGCAGGTCAACCGGATCATCCTGACCCGGCCGGCGGTGGAGGCGGGGGAGCGGCTCGGCTTCCTGCCCGGCACGCTCTACGACAAGATCGACCCGTACCTGCGCCCGCTGTACGACGCCCTGCACGACATGGTCGACCCGGACTCCATCCCGCGCCTGATGCAGAACGGCACGATCGAGGTGGCGCCGCTGGCGTACATGCGCGGCCGTACGCTCAATGACGCATTTATCTTGCTCGATGAGGCGCAGAACACCACGCCGGAGCAGATGAAGATGTTCCTCACTCGGCTCGGCTTCAACTCCAAGATCGTGGTGACCGGCGACATCACCCAGGTCGACCTGCCCAGCGGCGCCAAGAGCGGGCTGCGGGTGGTACAGGAGATCCTCGGCGACGTCGAGGACGTGCACTTCGCTCGTCTGTCCAGTGTGGACGTTGTCCGGCACCGGCTGGTCAGCGACATCGTGGACGCGTACGCGCGCTGGGACGCGGCGCAGCAGGAGCCGGCCGGGCCGCACGCGTTGCCCGGTGGCCGGCCGGCGCACGTCCGCGGCGGGCGCCGCCGCTAAGCCGGGTGTGGGATGTCCATCGAGATCGCGAACGAGTCGAACACCGACGTCGATACCGACTCGGTGCTCGCGGTCGCCCGCTACGTGCTCGGTGAGATGGGCGTCAACCCGCTCGCGGAGCTCTCAGTGCTGCTGGTCGACATCGACTACATGGCCGAGCTGAACCACCGGTGGATGGGCGGGGACGGCCCGACCGACGTGCTCGCCTTCCCGATGGATGAGGGCAGCGTCGACCATGGGCCGCAGGAGGGCCCCGGCGCCGAACCGGCGCTGCTCGGCGACATCGTGCTCTGCCCGGAGATGGCGGCCCGGCAGGCACTGGGGGCCGGACACTCCACCGCCGACGAACTGCACCTGCTGACCGTCCACGGTGTACTGCACATCCTCGGGTACGACCACGCCGAGCCGGACGAGGAGCGCGAGATGTTCGGTCTGCAGGAACGGTTGCTCACCGGCTGGCGGGCCGAAGTGGCCGGCGCGGGCCAGTGACCGAGGTGCGCCTGCTGCTGGTCGCCGCCGCGCTGGTGGTGCTGGCCGGGCTGTTCGCGATGTCGGATGCCGCGCTGTCCCGGGTATCCCGGGCCCGGGCCGCCGAGATAGCCAAGTCGGGGATACGGGCGGGCCGGGCGCTGGAGGCGGTCGCCTCCGATGTGGTACGCCACCTCAACCTGCTGCTGCTGCTCCGGCTCGCCTGCGAGCTGTCGGCGACCACGCTGGTCGCACTGGTCACAGTGGACGCCTGGGGCGCGGGCTGGCTGGCCGGTGTGGTCACCGCGGGCTCGATGCTGGTGGTGAACTTCGTGGTCGTCGGCGTCGCGCCGCGCACGATCGGCCGGCAGCACGCGTACCGGGTGGGCCTGGCGGCGGCGCCGGTGGTGCAGTGGCTGGGTCGGGTACTCGGCCCACTGGCCCGGCTGCTGATCCTGATCGGCAACGCGTTCACCCCCGGGCGCGGCTTCCCGGAGGGCCCCTTCGCCACCCAGGTCGAGCTGCGCGAGCTGGTCGACCTGGCCGAGCAGCGCGGCGTGGTGGAGCACGGCGAACGGGAGATGATCAACTCGGTCTTCGCGCTCGGCGACACCATCGTGCGCGAGGTGATGGTGCCCCGTACCGAGATGGTGTGGATCGAGTCGGCCAAGACCGGCCGGCAGGCGCTGGTGCTCTTCGTCCGCTCCGGTTTCTCGCGCATCCCGGTGATCGGCGAGAACGTCGACGACGTGCTCGGCATCCTGTACCTCAAGGACATCGTCAGCGGCGACCAGAACGTGTCGGTGCGGACCCTGATGCGCCCGGCGGTGTTCGTACCGGAGTCGAAGCCCGTCGATGACCTGCTGCGCGAGATGCAGGCCGCGCGCAGCCACATCGCGGTGGTGATCGATGAGTACGGCGGTACGGCCGGGCTGGTCACCATCGAGGACATCCTGGAGGAGATCGTCGGCGAGATCACCGACGAGTACGACGTGGAGCGGCCGCCGGTGGAGCGGCTGGCTGACGGCGCGGTACGGGTCAGCGCCCGGCTGCCGATCGAGGACCTGGGCGAGCTGTTCGGCGTGGAGCTGCCCGCCGACGAGGTGGAGACGGTGGCCGGGCTGATGGCCCAGACGCTGGGCCGGGTACCGATCCCCGGCGCGCAGGCGCGGGTCGGCGCGCTGCGCCTGGTCGCCGAGGGTACCGCCGGCCGGCGCAACCGGATCGACACGGTACTGGTGGACCGGGTACCCGATGCCGAGCATGAACGGAACGAGGACGAGAGGCAGCACGCGGATGCCTGATCCGGCCGAGCTGGTTGGCGAGGACGCGAAGCTGGTCACCCTGGCCCGGTCGGCCCGGGCGCGGGTCGGCGCGGTGGAGGGCGCGGCGGTACGCGACGGCGACGGCCGCACCTACGCGGGCGCGACGGTGGCCTTGCCTTCGCTGTCGGTGACGGCGTTGCAGTTCGCGGTCGCTTCGGCGGTGGCGGCGGGTGCCACGGTGCTCGAGGCGGCGGTACTCGTCTCCGAAGCATCCACAGTGGACAGTCTTGGGTTGGCGGCGGTACGCGACCTGGCGGCGGATGCGCCGGTCTATCTGGTCGCGCCCAACGGTTCGGTGCTGGGCGCCGTACGCTGACCCGGCCCGGCGCCCGGCCCGGCTCCGCGGGCGGAAACCGGGCGGAAACCGGGCCGGGACTTGGCGGTTCGGGACTAGTTGGTCGGCGGCGGTGCCCGGGTCGGGTTGACGCCATTGACGGTCGGGTCGGTTGTCCGCTGCCACGGGCGGACTCGTACCCCGTCGCACTGCAGGCTCACTTCGAAGCCGGGCAACATCAGTTCGGCACCCGGGAACAGCACGCTACCGGAGAGAACGACGGACAATCCCTTGTAGTCGGCCGGGCTGGCACACTGTGACGCCGACGGACCGTACGGGTTGCCGTTGACGGTGGCGACCATGAACCGCGCGTACCGGCCCGGCGCCAGCAGCACCGGCGCCTGGGTCGGGATGTCGTAGGTCGCCGGTACCGGCTGCCTCGCCCCGGCCGGCGTGTCGTAGTACAGCACCGGGAGGGTCGACAGGCGGCACGGTGCCGCGCTGGTGTTGCGTACGATCACTGACTGGTACACCGTGCCCATCGCCCCTTCGCTGTCGTAGTACGGGCGCGGGTCCAGGTCGTTCCGCTGGCATTCGGCGACCGCCCGGGCTGAGGGCGAAGCGGGCGGCGTGCTGGGCGGCTCGCTCTGCGCGACCGGTGAGGACGACGGAGTCGGGCTCGGTGCGGTGCTCGATGCGCTGCTGGCCGGGTGGTCGCCCGGAGGCGGCGTCGATCCGCTGGTTGGCAACCAGAACGGGAGGTGGCGGTCGCCGCGACCAGCACGGCGAGCGTGCCGACGCCGGCCAGCCGGTTGCGCTGGGTCCGCTGGTCCCCGATCCGGCGCAGATCGGCCGGGTACGCCAGCGGCGGCACGTCGAAGCTGTCGGCCCGCAGGGCGTCAAAGAAGTCGTCGAACTCAGGCATGGTTGTTCTCCTCCA
>JAFMQQ010000063.1 GCA_017354595.1 Micromonosporaceae bacterium | reverse complement strand
GGCGACCCGGCCGGCGGGCTGGCGCTGCTGCAGCGCGCCGCCGCGGGCGGGACTGCGGCCGACCCGGTACTCGCCGTCGGCCTTGCCCGCCACCATCTCGGCGTACGCGACCCGGCCGGTGCGTTGGGTACCCTCCCGCCGGCGGTGGGCCTGCCCATCCGGTTGCGGCTGGAGGCCGGCCTGGTACGCACCGTCGCCACGGCCGCCACCGGCGACCGGCCGGCCGCCGACCGTACCCTCGAAGAAGTTCTGGATATCGCCGAACCCGAGGGGTACCGGCGCCTGTTCCGCCTCGGCGGGCCGGAGCTGCGCGACCTGCTGGTGCGGCACCTGGACACCGGTACCGCCCACTGGTCGTTCGTCCGCGAACTGCTCACCGCGGGTGGCGAGCCCGACCCGACCGCCGCCGAACCGGCGGGTGCGCAGCCACTGACCGAGCGGGAGATGACGATCCTGCGCTACCTGCAGAGCATTCTGTCCAATGTGGAGATAGCCGCGGAGCTGTCGGTCTCGGTGAACACCGTGAAGACGCACGTCCGCAACATCTACCGCAAGCTGGGTACCACGAAGCGCCGGGACGCGGTGCGCGAAGCCCGCGAGCGCCGCCTGCTGTAGCGCCTTTCACCCCCGCCGGGTGAGGTCGGTTCACCCGGACGCGTCGCACTCTGTCAAGGGAGAGACCTGGGGTAGACCAGAAGGAGGGCCCGATGACCGCTGCGGCGAAGCTGCGCGGCGCTGCCAGGTTGGCGGGTGGCCGTGGCCTGTTCCGGCGCGGTGGCCCTCCCGGCCGGCATCACATGACCGAAGAGGAGTTGGCCCGGGACGGCTCGTACCGCTGGTCGCTGGCGATGCGTGGCGTGGCCGCCCTCGCCTTCGGGGTGGTTGCCCTGGTGTGGCCGCGGGTGACCGTCGTGGTGCTGGCCCTGGTCTTCGGGGCGTTCGCGTTCGTCGACGGCGCCGGGATGCTCATCTCGGTGGCGCGCGGGCGGATCGCGGCCCGGCGGCGCAACAGCGTCCTGGTCGCCGGCGTGCTCGGTGTGGTCGCCGGCGCCCTGGCGCTGGTCTGGCCGGGCCTGACCGCGCTGATCCTGGCGGTGCTGATCGGCTCGTGGGCGGTGCTGACCGGGCTGCTGCAGGTCTGGTCGGCGGTGCGGCAGGGGCGGCACTGGCTGGTCGGCCTCATCGGTGGGCTGTCCATGGCGGCCGGCATCCTGATCCTGCTGCGACCGGTGCTCGGTGTGGTGGCGATGGCCCGGGTGATCGGCGCCTACGCGGTGATCACCGGCGTGATCATGCTGGTGGAACTGGCCCGGCTGGTCCGGATACAGCCGTCGCTACCGTGGCGCAGCGCCGGCTCGTGACCGGCCCGGGCGCCGCGCTGGCCAAGCCGGTAGCGGCGGATCGTGGACACTCCGCTTGCGTCCGGATGGCCCGTGGAAGGAGCGTGTCAGCATGACCGCACCGGAATCCCGCAAAATCCAGCGGTACGGGTGGATCCCCGATCTGCCCGACCAGCGTGACCACCTCTACGCCGCGCCGAGCGCGGTGCTGCAGGTACTACCGTCCAAAGTGGACCTTCGGGACAAGTGCCCGAAGGAGGTGTACAACCAGGGCCAGTTGGGCAGCTGCACGGCGAACGCGATCGCCGCGGCGTTCGAGTTCGACCTGCTCCGGCAGAACCTCACCGACTTCATGCCGTCCCGGCTGTTCATCTACTACAACGAGCGGGCCCGGGAGGGCACCGTGGCGGTAGACGGCGGCGCGATGATCCGGGACGGCATCAAGAGCGTGGTGAAGCAGGGCGTCTGCGACGAAACCGAGTGGCCGTACCAGATCTCGCGGTTCGCCGAGAAGCCGCCGACCCGGTGCTACACCGACGCCAAGAAGAACAAGGCGATCGGGTACCAGCGGGTGCCGCGGCTGCTGGCGCAGTACAAGGGCTGCCTGGCGCACGGCAACCCGATCGTCTTCGGCTTCCGGGTGTACGAGAGCTTCGAGAGCCAGGAGGTGGCACGCACCGGCGAGGTACCGATGCCGGGACCGAAGGAGCAGCCCCTGGGTGGGCACGCGGTGCTGGCGGTCGGGTACGACGACGCGACCCGCCGGTTCCTGGTACGCAACTCGTGGGGGCCGGACTGGGGCGACGGCGGGTACTTCACCCTGCCGTACGAGTACTTCACCGACCCCGGTCTCTCCTCGGACTTCTGGGCGTTGCTCCAGGTCGCCTGAGTCAGAGATCGAGGAAGTAGCGCAGCACCTTGCGGATCTCAGCCAGTTCGCTGGCGCTGACGTGTCCGAGATGGCGTTGCAGGCTTCTGGTAGACCGCAGGGGTCGACAAGCTCGGTCGGCGGAAGTTACTCAGCTTCCTCGGTACGCACGCCGAGGGCCTGCGCCTCGGCCTGGATCTCCGCCAGCGCCTGGGCCGACTCGGGCAGGCCCACGCCGCGGATCGTCGAGCCGTCCTCGGTGAGGTAGATCGGTGTCCAGGTCTGGCAGTCCAGGTGCTCGACGGGCTGGATGTAGACGGTGTCAGCGAAGCGGTGCGGCAACCGGCGCGCCTCGGCGACGGTACGCAGCTGGGCCGGCAGCTCGCTGACGTGCAACGGGCGGGTGGGCTGGATGGTGCGGCCGTACGGTTCGGCGATGTAGAAGGTCTCCTGCGAGCTGTAGCAGAAGGCGCCCCGCTGGGCGAACCGGGCGCCGGAGTCGTCGACGTGGTGGCAACCCAGGCACCACCCCTGCGCGTGGACCCGCTGCACGAACTGCGTCCACAGCTCGCGGTTGTCGCGCATGAACTGCGCGACCGGGTCGCTCTCCGGTAGGTCGTCGGGCAGGCAGAGACTCACCGCCCAACCGTCGGGTAGGGCCGGCGTGACGACACCGGGCAGCGCTCGCAGTTCGGCCGGGATCTCCGCCTCCGGTGTCAGGAACAGCAACGGCTCGAGCAGCCGGTCGCCGGTCGGGTCGTGGTAGGTCCGCGGTTGCGGGTGTACCACGAGCGGTACGTGTCCGGCCCGGTCGAAGACACCCCGGCTGGAGACCGGCAGGCGCAGCAGTTGGTAGGCCTCGGCCGGGTCGGCGTGGCCCGCCGGTACCGCGCCGGGTTCGCCGGAGTCGAAGACACCGACATGCCCGTCGGCGTCGATCGCGAACCAGGCGGTGTCCATGCTGTGCGCGGCCGGATAGTCGACCTCTGCTGCCACCGGTACCTCCGAGTGAACTGCGACCGGGCCGGGTCATGCCTGCCGCATCGCGAAGTTTAGGCGGTAGAACGCCGGCCAGTTGGGTACAGCCAACCAATGGCTGCCATTCTCTCCGAGGTACTGATCCGCAGGCTGGCCGAGTGGGGTGTGGACACCGTCTTCGGCCTGCCCGGCGACGGCATCAACGGAATCATGGAAGGGCTGCGGCGCAACAACGGCGACGGGCGGGACGGCCGCGGTGTGCGCTTCGTGCTGGTACACCACGAAGAGGCGGCCGCCTTCATGGCGACCGGGTACGCCAAGGCGACCGGCCGGCTGGGCGTCTGCCTGGCCACCTCCGGACCGGGCGGCATCCATCTCGCCAACGGGCTGTACGACGCCAAGCTGGACCACGTACCGGTGCTGGCGATCACCGGCATGCAGGAGACGAGTGTGCTCGGCACCGGGTACCAGCAGGAGGTGCACCTGGACCGGCTGTTCCAGGATGTCGCCGAGTACAGCGAGATGGTCACCAACCCCGCGCAGCTGCCCACCCTGGTCGACCTGGCGGTGCGCACCGCGTACGCGCGCCGCGGCGTGGCGCACCTGACCGTACCCAATGATCTGCAGGTTGCCGACGCGGACGCCGACCCGTGGCAGCACGTGGCACCGGCGAGCTCGCCGCATACCGCACCGGTGTATCTCGCCCCGGCGGTACGGCCGCGCGACGGCGACCTGCGTACCGCCGCCGATGTGCTGGATGCGGCGAAGCGACCGGCGATCCTGGTCGGCGTCGGCGCGCGGGGCGCCGGCCCGCTGGTCGAGCAGGCGGCGGAGATTCTCGGCGCACCGGTCATCAAGACACTCTCCGGCAAGATGGTGATTCCCGATGACTCGCCATACACCACCGGCGGAATCGGGTTGCTCGGCACCGCACCCACCGCCGAGCTGATCGACGACATCGACACGCTGCTGATGCTCGGCACCAACTTCCCGTACACCAAGCACCTGCCCAAGCCGGGCGCGGTGCGGGTGGTGCAGGTCGAGGCGGATCCGGTACGGGCCGGCAACCGGCTGCCCACCGACGTACCGCTGGTGGGTGACGTCGGCGCGACGCTTGAGGCGATGCTGCCGATGCTGCGCCGGCATGACGACCGGCGGCACCTGGAGCGGTACCAGAAGAAGGCGCGCGACTGGCGGGCGAAGATGGCAGCGCTCCAGAACCCGGACCGGGATCCGATCGCGCCGCAGTACCTGGCCGGCGTGCTGGATCAGCTCGCCACCGACGACGCGATCCTGACCTGTGACTCGGGTACCGTCGCCACCTGGGCGGCCCGGCACTGGAACATCCGCGGCCAGCGCGAGTTCTACCTCTCCGGCAACCTGGCCACCATGGCGCCCGGCCTGCCGTACGCGATCGCGATGCAGCACGCGTACCCGGGCCGGCAGGTGATCGCGTTCATCGGTGACGGCGGTTTCGCGATGCTGATGGCGGAACTGCACACCGCGGCCTGGCACCGGTTGCCGGTGAAGGTGGTGATCAGCAACAACAACTCGCTGGGCCAGATCCTCTGGGAGCAGATGGTGCTGGGCTACCCCGAGCACGGGGTGCGCTTCGGCGAACCGCGACCGGACTATGCCGCCTGGGCCAGGGCGGCCGGTGCCTACGGGGTACGGGTGGAGAAGCCGGGCGAGCTGCCGGACGCGATCCGGACGGCGCTTTCGGTGGACGGGCCGGCGCTGGTGGATGTGGCGGTGGATCCGAACGAACCGCCGATGCCCGGCAAAGTCACCTACGAGCAGGCGAAGAAGTTCGCCACCGCGTTCCTGCGCGGGCAGCCGCACAAGGCGGCGATCGCCACCACCCTGTTCGAGGACAAGATCGAGCAGCTACGCTCATGAGTAGCGTCGGCTGGCACAACTTCATTGAAGTTGTGGCTATTGGCTCCGCCATAACCACAACTTCAATGAAGTTGTGCGGCTGCGGGGGCCGGTCGTGAATCCGTCCACTGTGGATACTTCCGCACTGGAGCGTCAACTGCGCGCGACGGTACGCGGCGAGGTGCGCTTCGACACCGGGAGCCGCGCCCTGTACGCCACCGACGCGTCCAACTACCGCCAGGTGCCGGTAGGCGTGGTGGTACCCCGGGACATCGAGGATGTGGTCGCCGCGGTGGCCGCCTGCCGGCGGTACGGCGCGCCGGTGCTGGCTCGGGGTGGCGGTACCAGCCTGGCCGGGCAGTGCTGCAACGTGGCCGTGGTGCTGGACCTCACCAAGCACGTCAACCGGGTGGAGTCGGTCGACCCGCAGGCGCGCACCGCGGTGGTACAGGCCGGTGCGGTGCTGGACGAGCTGAACGATGCCGCCGCGCCGCACGGTCTGGTATTCGGCCCGAAACCGGCCACCCACAATCACTGCACCATCGGCGGCATGGTCGGGAACAACTCCTGCGGAGCCACCGCGCAGTGGGCCGGTACCACCGCGGCGAACGTACGCCGGCTGGAGGTGCTCTGCTACGACGGCACCCGGATGTGGGTCGGGCCCACGACCGACGAGCAGTACGCCGAGATCCAGGCCGGGGGCGGCCGGCCGGCGGAGATCTACCGGGCGGCGCGCGAGCTGCGCGACCGGTACCTCGGCGAGATCCGTACCGGCTTCCCGCACATCCCGCGCCGCATCTCCGGGTACAACCTGCCGGAACTGTTGCCGGAGAACGGTTTCAACCTGGCCCAGGCGCTGGTCGGCTCGGAGTCGACCTGCGTCACCATCCTGCGCGCCGAGCTGGCCCTGCTGCCGGCCCAGCACAACGAGGTGCTGCTGCTGGCCGGGTACCCGGATGTGGCGTCGGCCGGGGACCACGTGCCACTGGTGAACCGGTTCGGACCGTACATCCTGGAGGGGCTGGACGACCGCCTGATCGACTACGAGCGCAAGCGCCGGCTGAACACGGTGGTGCTGCAGGAGATCCCGCCCGCCGGTGGCTGGCTGATGGTCAAGCTCACCGGGTCCACAATGGAGCATTCGCGGCAGCGGATGGCGGAGCTGGTCGCCGCGCTGCGCGCCGACGGCGAGCTGGCCGACCACAAGGTCTTCGACGACCCGGCGCAGATCAGGGAGATGGACTCGGTACGCGAGGTGGCGCTCGGCGCCACGGCACGGGTACCCGGGATGCCGGACACCTGGCCGGGTTGGGAGGACTCGGCGGTGCCACCCGAGCGGGTCGGCGCGTACCTGCGCGACCTGCGCGCGCTGCTGGACGAGTACGGCTACGGCGCCACCTCGCTCTACGGCCACCTGGGACACGGTTGCGTACACAACAGCATCCCGTTCGACCTGACCAGCCAGCCGGGTATCGCGGCGTTCCGGTCGTTCGTCACCCGCGCCGCCCGGTTGGTGGTTTCGCACGGTGGGTCGTTCTCCGGCGAGCACGGTGACGGGCAGGCCCGCGGCGAGCTGCTGCCCATCATGTTCGGGCCGCGGCTGGTGCGCGCCTTCGAGGAGTTCAAGGCGATCTTCGACCCGGATGGGCGGATGAACCCGGGCAAGGTGGTGCACGCCAATCCACTCGACAGCCAGCTGAGGCTCGGCCCGGGCTACCCGCCGCCGCAGCCGCGGACCCGGTTCAGCTACCCGCTGGACGGTGATTTCTCGGGTACCACCACCCGCTGCTTCGGGGTGGGCGAGTGCCGCCGGCACGATACCCAGGGCGGCGGGGTGATGTGCCCCAGCTACCAGGTGACCCGGGAGGAGAAGCACTCCACCCGCGGCCGGTCCCGGTTGCTGTTCGAGATGATGCGCGGCGAGGTGATCACCGGCGGCTGGCGCAGCCCGGAGGTGCACGAGGCGCTCGACCTCTGCCTGGCCTGCAAGGGCTGCAAGAGCGACTGTCCGGTCGATGTGGACATGGCGAGGTACAAGGCGGAGTTCCTCTCCCACCACTACGCCGGCCGGCTGCGACCGCGGATCCACTACGCGCTGGGTTGGCTGCCGCTGTGGGCGCGGCTGGCGGCGCCGGTACCCTTTGCGGCCAACGCGCTGACCCGCACGCCCGGCCTGTCCCGGCTGGCCAAGGCGGTGGCCGGTATCGACCCGCGGCGGGAGGTGCCGGCCTTCGCACCGCGCCGGTTCACCGATGCCTGGCCCGCCCGGGGCGGCACCGGCGGCACCGACGGCGCCGGCGGCGCCGGCGTCCGGGGGAGTGTGCTGCTGTGGCCGGACACGTTCACCAACAACCTCCAGCCGCGCATCCCGGCCGCCGCGGTACGGGTACTGGAGGCGGCCGGGTTCCAGGTGCTGGTACCGCCGCGGACCGTCTGCTGTGGACTGACCTGGATCTCCACCGGCCAGCTGGGTATGGCGAAGCGGGTGCTGCGCCGGTCGCTGCGGCTGCTCGCCCCGTACCTGCGTGCCGGCCTGCCCGTGGTGGGCCTGGAACCCAGCTGCACCTCGGTGCTGCGGGCCGACGCCGGCGACCTGCTCGCCGGTGACGCCGGTGGTGCCGGCTCCATGCCGGCCGACCTGCGGCGGTTGCGGGACCAGACGGTCACCCTGGCCGAACTGCTCACCGACCGGGCACCGGACTTCGCACCACAACTGTCCACAGCGGACGGAGAACCGGTGGCGGCGATCGTACAGGCGCACTGCCACCAGCACGCGACACTCGGCTTCGCCAAGGACACCGCACTGATGCGCCGGATCGGGCTGCGCGCCCGGGTACTCGACTCGGGCTGCTGCGGGCTGGCCGGTGACTTCGGCATGACCCGGGAGCACCGGGAGGTCTCCCTCGCCTGTGCGGAGCGGGTCCTGCTGCCGGAGGTGCGTGCCGCGGCGCCCGGTACGCTGCTGCTCGCCGACGGCTTCTCCTGCCGCACCCAGGTCGCCGGGGCGGGTACCGGCCGGCGCCCGGTGCACCTGGCAGAGGTGCTCGATGCCGCGGTGTCCCAGCAGGCCGAGGCGTGCTCCCGGCAACCGGTCCAGAGTGGACAGTCGCGCCGGTGAGACTCTCCGCCGCGGCGTACCGGGTGCCGACGCCGGTACCGGAGGCGGACGGTACCCTCGCCTGGAGCTCGACCACCGCGGTGGTGGTACACGCCGGTGCGCAGGGGCAGACCGGGCTGGGCTGGAGCTACGGCCCGGCGCCGGCCGCGGCGCTGGTCGCCGAGCTGCTCGCCCCGGCGCTGCATGGGGCCGATCCGATGGATCTGCCCGGCGCCGCGCTGAGCATGCGCGTGGCCGCCCGCAACGCGCTGCTGCCGGGTCTGGTCACCCTCGCCGTCTCCGCGGTCGATGTCGCGCTGTGGGACCTGAAGGCGCGGATCCTGGGCGTACCCCTGCACGCCCTGCTGGGCCGGGCGCACGACACGGTCCCGGTCTACGGCAGCGGCGGGTTCACCACGTTGACCGCGGAGCAGACGCGCGAACAGCTCGCCGGCTGGGTGCACGGCGACGGGATACCCCGCGTCAAAATCAAGATTGCCGAGGACCACGGCCGGGCGCAGGAGCGCGACCTGTGCCGCATCGCGCTGGCCCGGCAGGTTGTGGGTCCGCAGACCGAGCTGTACGCCGACGCCAACGGCGGGTACACCGCCAAGCAGGCGATCCGGGTCGCGCGCCGGGCCGGCGAGCAGGACCTGCGCTGGCTGGAGGAGCCGGTCTCCTCCGACGACCTGGCCGGGCTGGCGCTGGTGCGCTCCCAGGTGGAGCCGGACGTGGCGGCGGGGGAGTACGGTACCGGCCCGCGTTACTTCCGCCGCATGTGCCAATCGGGCGCGGTGGACTGCCTTCAGGTGGACGCGACCCGCTGCGGCGGGTACACCGGCTTCCTCGCCGCGGCCGCGGTGGCGGACACCTTCGGCCTGGAGGTATCGGCGCACTGCGCGCCGCAGTTGCACGCCCCGGTCTGCGCGGCGGTACCGAACCTCCGGCACCTGGAGTGGTTCGCCGACCACGTGCGGCTGGAGCGGCTGCTGCTGGCGGGCTGCCTTCCGGTACAGGCGGGTGCGGTACGCCCGGGCCCGGCGCCCGGCCACGGCCTGGAACTGAAGGAGCCGGACGCGCGCCGGTTCCGGGTGGCGTAAGAGTTGCGGGACAAGGGTTCTGGACACGGTCCGGCCCGGGCGTCAGAGCGCGCCCGGGCCGGAACCAGGCAGGCCTACAGGCCGGACACCGCCATGATGGCAGCGCATCCCAACAGCACCAGGCTGGCGACCATGATGAGAAGGCCTTGCTCGCTGTCCACCCGCCGGCGGCGGGTGTGCTGGACGTCTGTGCTCATCGCTACCTCGCTGATGGTCGTTCCACGTGGCCACACCTGGGTTACCCGCCAGGCCCGGGGTTTACCCGCCCGCTTCCAAGCCAGCTGCCGCGCCGCACGGCGGCCGCCCGGATGCCGGTCCGGTTGGACGGGTACGGTTCGGGAATGACGGCGACGTTGGGGACCACCGGCCGACCCTCGCTGCCGCCCGCCGATCGGCTGGCGGCACACCTGCGCAACTGGCTGGGCGCCTGGCCACCCACGCAACCATTGACCATCGTCGAGCTGGCGCCGGATGCCCCCAGGGGCTGGGACGGCCTGCGTCGCGATGTGAGCGGTGTCGCCCAACCGGCGCAGCCGCTGTCGGCTGGCCGGCCGGATGGTGGGAGCGCGGTGCTGGCGGTACCGGCGGGGCGCACCGCCGCGGTGCGCGCGGTCGCGCAGCGGTGGAC
>JAFMQQ010000413.1 GCA_017354595.1 Micromonosporaceae bacterium | reverse complement strand
AGGAAGACCAGCGTCAGGCTGAGCACCGTACCGGCCAGTTGCGGCAGCGAGTGGCGCAGTTGGGTGTACGCGCTGCGGGCGACCATGTCCCACAACACCTTCAGCGACGGGTACGGCCGGATCGACTCGACCCGGTCGGCGAGCCCGAGGAAGATGCGTGCACCGCTGCGCTTCAGTACCCGTGCCAGCGCCACGTCATCGATCACCGCACCGCGTACCGCCGCCACCCCGCCGGCCCGGGCCAGCGCGGTACGGCGGACCAGGTTGCAGCCACCGGCCGAGGCGGCGGTACCCGCGCCGGGCTTGTTGCTCCACCGGAACGGGTACAGCATCGCGAAGAAGTAGACGAACGCGGGTACCAGCAGCCGTTCCCAGCCGCTGCGTACGTGTAGCCGCGCCATCTGGGAGACCAGGTCCAACCGGTGCGCCTGCGCCGCGGCAACCAGGCTCGCCACCGAGTCCGGCCGGTGCGCGATGTCCGCGTCGGTGAACAACAGGTACTCGACCTCGCCCGCCGCGGCGACACCGGCCTGCAGCGCCCACAGCTTGCCGGCCCAACCGGCCGGCCGTTCCCCCGGATCGACCACGGTCACCTCGGGCCAGCGCGAGAGGACCAGATCGCCGGTACCGTCGGTGGACCCGTCGTCGACCAGGATGATGCGCAGCGCTCCGGGGTACTGCTGGGCCACGAGCGTGGGCAGGCTGGCCGGCAGGACCTGCGCCTCATCCCGCGCCGGCACCACGGCCGCGACGGCCGGCCAGATCCGCGGTTCGCCGGCGGGTGGCAGCCGGATATCGGTACGCCAGAACATGCCACGCGCCACGGCGAGCCAGACCCAGATCAGGAACGCCAGCGTGGACAGGACACGGAAGGTTGCCATCGCTGATATCATGGTCGGCATGCCAAACCGCTAGGGCCCTACCCCCCGCCTCTACCTGGTGACCCGTCGAGATCTTCCACCAGGCACCCAGGCCGTTCAGGCAGCGCATGCGGCGCTCGACTTCGCGGTGGCGTACCCGGAAATTCTGGTTCAGTGGCACCGTGCCTCCAACACACTCGTCGTGCTCGCCACCGCCGACGAGATCTCCCTTTCCTGGCTGTGTGACGACGCTGCCGCGTCGGGTCTGCGCCTGATCCGCTTCTACGAGCCGGATCTGGGCGGTGCGCTGACCGCGGTCGCGCTGGAACCCGCCGCCCGGCGGCTCGTCGCTCACCTCCCACTCGCGCTGAATGGCAGAGAGGAGGTGAGAACATGACGGTTTCCACGGGTACCGATCTGCGCGCCCAGCTTGTCGAGCTGGCGGCGGAGCGGGATGCGTTGCGCGCCCAGCTCTGCGGAGACCTGCCCAAGGCGACGCGCTGGTTGCAGCGCAAGGTCTGGCGGCAGGCAGCCGCGCTGGACGCGTTGCACCGCCGGGTGGTCAGCCAGCGTTTCGTGCTGCGGACGCTGACCGACCTCGGCCGGTCGCTGACGACGGAGGAGTACCGGTCCGCGCGTGCGGCGGTCGGCAACGACGCGCTGCGCGACCGGATTGATGCCGATCCGGCCTGAGCGCGGCATCATGGGAGGGCCGGTCTGGCGCCGGCCGGCCGTCCCACCCCGCTCAACCAGCCCCAGATGCCCGACGGCAGGGCAGCCGCCTCTAAAGCGGCCCGCAGTGGGTTCGACTCCCGCCTGGGGCGCGCGGCAAGTGCACTACGGTCGGGGCATCCAAGACCGCGCGCGACCGGTACCGCAGCAAAGATCGAGCCAGCCAGCGCGATCCTGTTCGGCGAGGCGCGTGAGGAGCGCGTCGAGCGGATTGAAGCCGAGTTCCTTGGCGTAGCTGTTGACTCCGGCCAGTTGCCGCTCGCGGTTCATCGCGCAGTTGGCGATCACCGAGGACGTGGCCAGACTGCCATCGTCGAGCAGCCGGCGATCTTCGCGCTGCAGGACCGACGGCCTGTCGCCCGGCTGTGCGGCGTCCGACCCGTCGGTCCTGTCCGGCACGTCAGCCGTCGGCTTGCCGGTCAGCGCCCAGCTCATCGCGTCTGATGAGCCCGAAGAGCCGCTCGAATTGCGCATCCACCCGGTCGAAACCGCGTCTGGTCGCCAGCTCAAGACTCTTGAGTTGCCCCTTCGTCTCCGTGGCGTCGGTCTTGAGCTCCGCCACGTCGGTCTTGAGCTCCGCGACGTCGGTCTTGAGGCCCGTGGCGTCGGTCTTGAGTTCCGACACGTCGGTCTTGAGCTCCGCCACGTCGGTCTTTAGTTCTGCGACGTCGGTCTTGAGGACCGCGACGTCGGTCTTGAGTTCGACGATGTTGCCGTCGATCCGATTCAACCGGAGATCATTGACGGCCATGGCGTGCGTCAGCTCGCCGACTTGGTGGGTGAGCGCCCGGACGTCGTCGTCCAGTCGTTGGATCGGATCCGTCTCTGTCATGATCAAGCTAGCCTCCCCGAACGTCATTGACCACGCCACCATAGACGGCTACCGCCCGGCGTGGGGGCACGCGCCCGGTCTACGCCCGGTTGGGCGCAAGAAATTTCTTGGTCCGCTGCCGGTCGCGGTAGAGTCGAGAGTTTTGCTTACGCAGACCGGTTCGCCCTCAAGGCCGGTGGCGCTACCGGATCCGCAGCCGGCCGACCGGAGCCGCCCCCGCGGCCAGCCATCGGTCCACACTGGACAGATAGGCGGGAACGAACTCGGCGGGTGGGTGGTGAGCCCGGATCAGCCCGGTCGCTGAGGCGGCCGAGTGGCCGCGCAGGCGCAGCACCGCGTACGCCATCATCACCGACCGGCGGCGGCCGGCCTGGCAGTGGACGAGCACCCGGGCCGCCGGGTCGTCGGCGAGCGCCTCCGCGGCGAAGCACGCCGCGGCCGACCACAGCCGGCGACGCTGCGGCAGGCCGTGGTCCCACATCGGCGCGTGTACCACCCGGGACGTGCCGAACAGGGCGTGCTCCGCCGCAAGGTCCCGGGTGTACCAGGTCTGCACACTGGCGCGGCAGTTCACCACGTGTGTCACGCCCTGCTCGGCCAGGCCGGCAAGCGTTGCGGCGCTGGGCACCCCGCCGATCACCAGCCGCTCGGGGCCGATCCAGCTCAGCACACCGGGTCCTGCTTCAGTGGCTGCCCAAGTGGCTGCCCAGTGCGGCTGGCACCAGTGCGGCTGCGACCAGCGCGGCTGCGCATCATCAGCAGCGGTCGCGCGGTACCAGGCCGGTACGGTCCGGCACCCGGTCGAGGTAGGTCGTGCCGAGGAAGTCCAGCAGCCGCTCGGCATCCTCCAGAGTGGACGCGATACCGAAGGAGGCGCGGACGGCACCCGCGGCCGGTATTCCGAGCAGGCTCAGGTACTCATCGAGGCTGTGCAGGCGCCAGCGGCGCGAACCGCGCAGCGCCCGCTTGGTGATGCCGAACGCGCCTTCGCCCGCGCCCGGGTTGCAGAAGCACCCGGTGCGCAGCGAGAAGCCGCGTGCGGCGGATTCTCGTGCCACCAGCCGATCGTCCACCACCCGACCGTCGGGATCCAGCACATTGAAGGAGATGGTGCCGCCGCGGTCCCGCTCGTCGGTCGGACCGTACACCCGCAGCATCTGTGCCCCGTTGCTGTGCCGCAGCTCGGACATCCGGTGCAGCAGCCAGCCGGTCAGGCAGCCTACCCGGGTGTGAACGGTGTCGATGCCGATGGAGTCTATCCAGGACAGTCCACATTCGACATCCGGGATGGCGAGGAAGTTGAGCGTACCGTCCTCGAACGCCGCTTCATCCGGCGACATCTGGTGCCAGTCACCCTGCACGCTGACCGCGGTGATGGTGCCGCCGGCGAACCAGGGCCGGCGCAGCCGGGCCAGCGCCGGCCAGCGGGCGACCAGGCAGCCGAGCCCGGTCGGGTAGCCGAGAACCTTGTACCAGCTGATCGCGACGAAGTCCGGGC
>JAFMQQ010000412.1 GCA_017354595.1 Micromonosporaceae bacterium | reverse complement strand
CGTGCCGCGCGGTCAGCAGCGCCGCCTCGTTGATCACATTGGCCAGATCGGCGCCGGTGAATCCGGGGGTACGCCGGGCGACGGCGTCCAGGTCCACGTCAGGCGTGAACGGCTTGCCCTTGGCGTGTACCCGGAGAATCGCCTTGCGCCCCTCCATGTCCGGCGTATCGACGGCGATCTGCCGGTCGAACCGGCCCGGGCGCAGCAGAGCGGGGTCGAGGATGTCCGGCCGGTTGGTCGCGGCGATCAGGATGACGCCGCCCTTGGTATCGAAGCCGTCCATCTCCACCAGCAACTGGTTGAGCGTCTGCTCGCGCTCGTCGTGCCCACCGCCGAGGCCGGCACCGCGGTGTCGGCCAACCGCGTCGATCTCGTCCACGAAGACGATCGCGGGCGCGTTCGCCTTGGCCTGCTCGAACAGGTCACGAACCCGGGAGGCGCCGACGCCGACGAACATCTCCACGAAGTCCGAACCGGAGATCGAGTAGAACGGCACGCCCGCCTCGCCGGCGACGGCGCGGGCGAGCAGGGTCTTACCGGTGCCGGGCGGGCCGAACAGCAGTACGCCCTTGGGGATCTTCGCGCCGAGGGCCTGGTACTTCGCCGGATTCTGCAGGAAGTCCTTGATCTCGTGCAATTCCTCGACGGCCTCGTCGGCTCCGGCCACGTCGGCGAAGGTGGTCTTCGGTGTGTCCTTGGAGATCAACTTCGCCTTGGACTTGCCGAAGTTGAGCACCCGGGACCCGCCGCCCTGCATGTTCGACATGAAGAGCAGGAGCAGGATCACCAGCACGGCGATCGGCAGCAGATTGAGCAGCAGGCTCAGCAGCACGCTGTCCTTGGTGACCTTGGTGTCGACCGCACCGGGGATCTGGCCGTCGTTCTTGGCCGTCACGACCTGGTCGTAGATCCGGTCCATCGCCGCGGCCGGGAACTGTGCCTGGATCTTGTTGGTCGTCACATCACCGAACTTGGCCGGCGACTTGAGCTCCAGGTCGATGGTCTGCTCTTTATCCTCGATCAGCACCTTCTGCACGTTGTGCGTCCGCACCTGGTCGAGGATGTCGGAGGTGTTGACCTTCTGGTAGCTCGCGCCCCGGGTGAAAAGGGAGCTCAGGGCCAATGCACCGATGATCACAATGATGATCCAGAACATCGGCCGCCGGAAGAAACGAGTGCGTTCCATGCTGTTGTCGAGCGCTGCGCGCTCAGCCCCTCCAGATCGTGAGACCACCGCCTGCGTAGCCGCAGATTTCGCGGCCCGCCGCGTCGAGCTACCTCCGCGGCACCGGATTCCCGGTCATTCGACGGTACACCGTGCTATCCCCCGTCGCGCCCCAGCATCGCCCAACCCGCCCTCAAACCAGGACAGAGCCGACGTTAAGCTATCGGCAAAATCGGCCGTCAGCCTCTTGCCTGGTCAGGCCCGGGCGTACACGCCAGGCTTGAGTACCCCCACGTACGGCAGCTCCCGGTACCCCTCGGCGAAGTCCAACCCGTACCCGACGACGAACTCGTTCGGGATGTCGAAGCCGACGTACTTCACCGGTACCTGAACCTGGATCGCGTCCGGCTTGCGCAACAGGGCGACCACGTCGACGGTCGCGGCGGACCGGCTCGCCAGGTACCTCAACAGCCAGGACAGGGTCAGCCCGGAGTCGACGATGTCCTCGACCACGATCACCCGTCGGCCGGCGATGTCGCGATCCAGATCCTTGAGGATGCGTACGACTCCGGAGGAGGTGGCGCGCTGGCCGTACGAGGAGACGGCCATGAACTCCAGCTCGACCGGCCGGCCGCACCGGCCCAGGGCACGGGCGAAGTCGGCCATGAACATCACGGCACCCTTCAACACACCGACCAGCAGGACCCGCTCGACCGTGGCGTAATCCGCGGCGACCTGCTTGGCCAGCTCCTCGGTCTTCACCCGGATCTGCTCCTCGGTGACGACCACCCGCGCGATGTCGTCCTCGTACCAGATGCCGTCGGCCATCTCACCCCTTTGCTCGCGGCTGCGGGGCTCGCTGTTCGCTCACGCCTCACGCTCGCCCTGCGATCAGCCTGCCGCATCGCGCAAACCGGAGCCGGCCCGGGTCCGCCGTGTTGGCGGCCGGGCCAGCTACTCGCATCGGGTCGGCTCAGTGCCGGCCGGGATACCAGTGTTTGCCCGGTTGGCGGGTGTCGGCGCCGAAGCCCAGAAGGACGGCGATACCGGCAACGATCAGCACTGCGAGGAGGAATACGCCTGCCATGGTGGCGACCTTTCGGAACGGACTGATTGCTTCGATGTAAGGATCACTCCCGGGAGGCGCCCCTGACCAGTGGCACGCATGCCGACAGGCATCGAAATACTGCCAAGTTGTGGGTAGACTCGGCGCATGCTCAGGAATGTCGCGGTGATCGTCCTCGATCGGGTCGCCGCCTTCGAGCTCGGCGTGGTCTGCGAGGTCTTCGGCACCGACCGCACCGCCGACGGGCTGCCCGGCTACGACTTCCGGCTCTGCTCGGTGGACGGGGGGCCGGTCACCACCTCCTCCGGCTTCGGCCTGACACCGCACGGCGACCTGGCCCCGGTCGACGAGGCCGACCTGGTCGTCGTACCCGCGCATCCGTTCGATGTCCCGCCACCAGAGCCGGTGCTGGCGGCGCTACGGCGGGCGGCGGAGCGCGGGGCGTACGTGCTCAGCGTCTGTTCCGGCGCGTTCCTGCTGGGCGAGGCGGGGCTGCTCGACGGGCGGCGGTGCACCACGCACTGGCTGCACACCGAGGAGTTGGCGCGGCGGTACCCGTCGGCGCAGGTACACCCAAACGCGCTCTACGTGGAGGACGGCCCGATCCTCACCAGCGCCGGTACCGCCGCCGGGATTGACCTCTGTCTTTACCTGGTACGCAAGGTGCACGGCACCGCGGTCGCCACGAAGCTGGCCCGCCGCATGGTGGTACCGCCTCACCGGGACGGCGGCCAGGCGCAGTACGTCGAGGCGCCGGTACCGTCCGCGCCCGACGCCCCGACCCTTGAGCCACTGCTCGCCTGGCTGGTACAGCACCTGGACAAGGCGGTGACCGTGGAGTCGCTGGCGGCGCGGGCGCACATGGCACCGCGTACCTTCGCCCGGCGGTTCCGGGCGGAGACCGGTGCCACACCGCACGACTGGCTGACCGCGCAGCGGGTGCTGCTGGCCCGGCGGCTGCTGGAGGAGACCGACCTGACCGTGGACGCGGTGGCGGCCAGGGCCGGCTTCGGCGACGCGGCGGTACTCCGGCACCACTTCGCCCGGCGGCTGGGCGCCAGCCCGCACGCGTACCGGAACACCTTCCGCAGCCGCGACACCGACCTGGCCGGCGCCGCCCGGTGAGCGGCCCGGCTCAGTAGCCGACCGCGCAGCCGTCGGCCCGCGGCTCGGAGCCGGCCACGTAGCCACCGCCGGGCAGCCGCCAGATCGCCTGGCCGTACCCGTACACCGGAGAACCGTCGACCACGACGTCGTGGCCGCGGCGGCGCAGGTCCGCGATCGCGGACTCCCCCGTCTCCGGTTCGACGTGCACCCGCCGGCCCGCGTCCCAGTACCAGCGCGGCGCGTCGAGCGCCGCCTGCGGATCCAGCCTATCGTCCACAGTGGACATCACCAGCTGCAGGTGGCCCTGTGGCTGCATGTGCCCACCCATGACGCCGAACGGCCCGAGCGGCGCACCGTCCCGGGTCAGGAAGCCCGGGATGATGGTGTGGAACGGCCGCTTACCGCCGGCGACCAGATTGGGATGGCCCGGCTGCACCGAGAAGCCGGCGCCCCGGTTCTGCAGGCCGAATCCGTACCCGGGCACCGTGACGTGCGAGCCGAAGCCCATGTATGTGGACTGGATCAGGCTGACCATCATGCCGGCCTCGTCGGCCGCGCAGAGGTACACCGTCCCGCCACGCTGCGGC
>JAFMQQ010000411.1 GCA_017354595.1 Micromonosporaceae bacterium | reverse complement strand
GGCCAGCACCCCCACACCCCACACCCGAGCGCCAGCACCGGAGAGCGCCAGCCAACGCCAAGCGGGCCCGCACCAGCGAACCCTTCATCGAGCCCGATCGGGACGCGATCGCCGCACCCGTTGTCGGATCGGTCGGTCAGGTGGTCGTCATGGTGCCGACCGAGGAGTTCCAGCGGTACCGGCTGGTGCGCGTCCACGCGCGCTCGGGCCATCGGCGCGAAGGTGAGCGATTCCGAGCGGGCGCAGCGCAACCGGACCGAGCGGGACCGGCTGATCGCCGAGGATGCGGTACTGCCCCGGCAGGTCCACTGTGGAGCGAGCTAGCCGAGTTCGGTCGCGACCAGCTCCGCGATCTGGATCGCGTTCAGCGCGGCCCCCTTGCGCAGGTTGTCGTTGGAGCAGAAGAACGCCAGCCCGTTCTCGGCCGTCTCGTCGGCCCGGATCCGGCCCACGAACGTCGGGTCCTTGCCGGCCGCGAGCAGCGGTGTCGGTACGTCCGCCAGCGCCACTCCGGGGGCTCCGGCCAGGACATCGCGCGCCCGGCCCACGCTGATCGGGCGCCGGAAGCGTGCGTGCACCTGCAACGAGTGTCCAGTGTAGACAGGTACCCGGACACAGGTACCGGATACCGCGAGCTTCGGAATCTCCAGGATCTTCCGGCTCTCGTTGCGCAGCTTCTGCTCCTCGTCGGTCTCGCCGGAGCCGTCGTCGACCAGCGAGCCGGCCAGCGGCAGCACGTTGAACGCGATCGGCGCGGCGAAGACGCGCGGCTCGGGGTACGGCGCCGCGTCGCCGTCGAAGGTGAGCGCCGCGGCCCGGTCGACCACCTTGCGCGCCTGCTCGTCCAGTTCGGCGACACCGGCCAGGCCGGCGCCGGAGACGGCCTGGTACGTCGCGGTGACCATGCCGACCAGTCCGGCCTCGGCGTGCAGCGCGGCGAGTACCGGCATGGCGGCCATGGTGGTGCAGTTGGGGTTGGCGATGATCCCCTTCGGCCGGTTCGCCAACGCGTGCGGGTTGACCTCGGAGACGACCAGTGGCACCTGCGGATCCATCCGCCAGGCGGACGAGTTGTCGATGACCACGGCGCCGGCGGCGGCGACCCGCGGGGCGAGTTCCCGGGAGCCGTGCTTGCCGGCGGAGAAGAGCGCGATATCCAGCCCGTGGTAGTCGGCGGTCGCGGCGTCCTCCACCGTGATCCGCTCGTCCCGCCACGGCAGCACCCGTCCCGCGGAGCGCGAAGAGGCGAAGAGCCTCAGCCGCCGTACCGGAAACTCCCGCTCCGCCAACACGTCCCGCATCACGCCGCCGACCTGCCCGGTTGCGCCGACGATGCCCACCTCGAAGTCAGTCACGTGCAGAGGCTACCCAGCGCGTGGAGGCCGAAGCGACTCGGTTAGGTCGGCTGTGGTACCGGCATGGAAGGGGCCAACGCTCCCAGCGTCGACGGGTCGCGGCGCGCCCAATCGCGTACGTCCGGCGGGAAGATCCGGTCGTAGTCGGCGTCCTCGCCGTCCCGCGGGCTGCGTACCGCCGGCGGGTCGGCCAGCGACACGGCCACCGGAATGACCTCGTTGGTGGTGCCACCGACCTGCTGGCAGGCGACCCAGGCGTAGACCACGCGCACGTCGCGGACCGAACTCGCGGTCGCCGGATCCCGGCCGAAGACCTTTGCCGTGCATACCATCCGCATGCTCGGGTCGGACTCGACAGCCTCCATGGCCGGGACCACCCTGGCCGCGAGTTGCGTGGCGAACGCCCCGCCCGGCGGTGCCTGCTGCGGTGGACCACCGAGAACGCCACAACCGGCGGCGAGGCCGGCCAGCGTCACGAGGGGCGCCAGCCAGCCCCGGGCCACCCGTAAGTGGGCCACGTCAGCGCGGGCTCGGCGGTACCGGCGGAGTCGGCTGCGGGCTGGTGCTCGGCGGTACCGGCGGCACCTGCGGACCCGCCTTCTCGAACCGGATCAGCGAACCGGTCGGACTTCCCAGGCCGGTGACCGCGTCGTAGCCGGGCGCCCCCGCCAGCGAGGTGTCCAGGCCGAGGGTCACCAGCCGGTCCGCGGTCTCGGTGGCGATCGCCGTGCCAGAGGGCGCGGCGTGTACGTCGTGGAAGTACGTCGCGCGCAGCCGGTACAGCAGAGGGTTGGCGAAGCCGAAGGCGTTGTGCGTGCCGAAGCTCGCCACCGCCTGGATGCCGGCGAAGACCGGGCAGGACAGGCTGGTGCCGCCGATGGCGCCGATGAGGCGCTGCCCATTCTGGGTGACCACGATCGCGTACCCGGTGTACGGGTCGGCGATCGCCGACACGTCCGGGACCACCCGCCGCGCCACACCGCCCACTGTGGACAGTGCCGCCGGTACCCGGCCCATCTGGTACGCCGGCTGCGCATTCTGGCTGAGGGTGGAGCGTCCGCCGCCGGCGCCACCGAAGAAGTCGGTGCCGGGCAGCGGGTTGGTGTATGTGGCGGTCGTACCGGCGTAGTCGATGCCGTCCCGTACATCGCCCCACGGTGTCTCGAACAGGTACGTGTTGTTCGACGAGATCGCCAGGCTGGTCCCGCCGACCGAGGTCACGTCGACGTCGGAGGCCGGGTAGTCGGGCTGCGGGCTGAGGCCGTTGACGCTGTTGTCGCCGGCGTCGCCGGAGGAGAAGTAGATGCCCATGCCCTGCGCGGCGGCCTGGACGAAGAGGTTGTGCTCCAGGGTGATCTCGCTCTGCGGGATCGCCTCCCCCTGCGCGCCCCACGAGTTGCTCAGGATGTCCACCAGGTTGCCCTGCACGATGGTGTTGAGCGCGGTGTCGATCCCGGTGTCGCAGTCCTGCGCGCCGAAGTAGTGGATCTTCGCGGCCGGCGCCACCCCGTGTACCGCCTCGATGTCCAGCGCCTGCTCGACGTTCCAGCCGGCCTCGCCGCACTGGGCCTGCAGCTGGAACGGCGTGTTCAGGGTCTGGGTGTACTGGCCGGAGGCGAAGACCGGCTCACCGAAGTGCTGGGAGAAGGCGTTCGCGTCGGCCGGCTGGGTCGCCGCACCGAACGCGTCGAGGATGCCGACCGTGACACCGCTGCCGCCACCGGCCGGTACACCGTAGGCGCCGCGGATCTGGGCCGGGGAGTACCCGCAGATGTCGGTGGGGAACCGGGTCTTGCCGTAGGCGGCGGGTACCACCTGCTCGTGCTGGTCCCAGAAGGTCGAGCAGGGCTGCGGGGCCGGGACGGTGGCGTCGGGGGTGATGTTGCGGCCGCCCTTGGTGACCGGACCCAGCGGCCGGGGGTGGGTCGCGTCCGGGCGCAGCTTGCTGGTCGGGCGGCGCAGCATGGTGCCCGTGTCCAGGCCGGTGACGCCGGCGACGTATGCGGCGATGGACTGCGGGATCGAGACCATCCGGGCCGGCGCCCGCAGCTGGTGGCCGTTCCACCGGTAGTTGCGCAGCGTGGTGTCGAACGCCTTCTCCACCTGCCGGGTGGTACCGCTCGCCTGGACCCACTCGTTGCCGGCCGCGACCGTGTCGACGGTCAGCCCCTGGCCGGTGAGGAACTGGCGCACCGCGGCGACCTGGTCGGCGGTGGGGGCGAACCTGGCGGTGAACTGCGCCGGGGTGAGGAACCGCCGGTAGCTTGGGCTGGCCGGATCGGAGACATCGGCGGCGACCCGCTCCGCACCGGCCTGGTCGCGCAGGCGCAGTGCCACCGAGACGGTGATCCGGGTACCGGCGGATGGCGCGCCTATGTCCGTGGCGTGCCGGCTCCAGTCGGCGGTGGCACCGGGTACCGCTACCCGTTGGGTCGCCGCCTGGGAGACGCCGCTACCGAACAACGGCAGGGCGATCAGGATGGCGCCGAGTGTGCCGGACGTGATGATCAGGCGGGAGGGTCGCAGCCGCATAGCTTTCCCTTCGCGTGGCGCACCATCGACACATTGACGGCGCGC
>JAFMQQ010000410.1 GCA_017354595.1 Micromonosporaceae bacterium | reverse complement strand
GAGGCGGCGCCGCCCGGGTCCAACGGGTGAGGGTAGTTGTGGAACAAGGCGATCCCGCCGAGTCCCCGCTCGCGCATCATTTCAGCGAGGCGGTCCATTGCGGTGATGAGGTACTGCTCCCGGTACTCCGCCCAGTCGGCGTAGCGCGGGATGTCCTGCCGGGTGGTGGCGGTGAACCGGCGCGGCGGGTCGAGCGCGTCGATGGTCAGGCCGGTGGTCCCGTAGGCGGCGTTGACGCCGGCGATGTCCGCGTACTTGCTGAGCAGGAAGTCCCGGTACCCGGCGATGGAGGCGTCGGAGTAGTCGCTTGCGTAGGCGTTGACGCCGAAGAAGTACGCCATCTCGTTGTCGACCTGCGCGGCGACGATGCCCCCGTTCGGATAGGCATGCTTGGCCAGGATCGAGCAGATCGCGTCGTACCACAGCGCGGTCTCGTCGAAGAACTCGTCGCTGGCATAGCTCAGCGCCGGGATCGGCTTGGGTGCCTGGGTGAGCACGACGCGGGAGCCCTTGGCGCTGCGCGCGTGCAACCGCTCGTTGGCGAGTATCCGCTTGGGGTACCCGAACCAGGTGAGTTCTGAGTTGATCTGCGGCCCCGGCCGCACCACGATGCGGAAGCCCTTCCGCTCGCAGAGGGTGAGGAAGGCATCGATGTCATGGGCGGGGTTGACCTGCCCGAAGTCGAACCGACCCTTCTCGATCTCGTGGACTTCCCAAGGGATGTAGATCGAGATCATGGTGAACCCCATCGCGCGTACCGAGTCCAGAATGGACTCCCACCGGTCCCGCGACAGCCGCCAGTAGTGGACGGCGCCGCCGTACAGGGTGGTCGGCTGGCCGTGCAGGGTCAGCGAGTTGTCGCGTACGTCGACTGGGCGGTGTGCGCCGGGGTTGCTGGGCACGGTGACTCCTTCAGTTGGGTTGGTGCTACTTCTTGCGGGCCAGCGCGACCGCCAGGATGATGATGGCGCCGCGCACCACCTGCTGCTGGCTGGAGTCGAGTCCGGCGAGGATGAGGCCATTGTTGATCAGCCCGATCAGCAGCGCGCCGAACAACGTCCCGACGACCCTGCCCTGCCCGCCGAACAGGCTGGTGCCGCCGAGAATCACCGCGGCGATGGCGGACAGCTCATCCCCGGTACCCCACTGGTAGCGGCCCGACTGCAGGCGGCCGGCGTACAACATCCCGGCGATGGAAGCCAGCACCGCGGAGATGAGCAGTACCTGGAACTTGATCCGCCGGGTATTGACGCCGGAGAAGTCGGCGGCCGTCCGGTTGCCGCCGGTGGCCACCACGTGCCGGCCGAACCGGGTCCGGTTGAGGATCACTGCCCCGAGCGCGACGGCCACGGCCATCCAGACCAGCAGGCCCGGCACCGGTCCCAGGTCGCCGCCGCCGAAGAGGAGGTTGAAGGTGTCGTTGAGAATCGGCTGTGGTGCGGAGTCGGTGATCCATTGTGCGACACCGGCGGCGACACCCAACATCCCCAGGGTGACCAGAAACGACGGGATGCGCAGCAGGCTGACCAGGCCGCCGTTGATGGCGCCCACCACGAGACCGACGGCGAGCCCGGCGAGGATTCCGGCGCCGATGCCGTAATGGGCGATGGCCATGGCCGAGCAGACGCTCGCCAGACCGGCGACGGAACCGACGCTGAGGTCGATCTCCGCGCAGGCGATCACGAACGTCATGCCGACCGCGGTTACGGTGATTGTCGCGGTCTGCCGGAAGATGTTGAGCAGGTTGTTGCGGCTGAGGAAGCCGTCACCGGCGAGCAGAACGGCGAAGAGCAGGAACACTACGACGAACGCGACGTAGATGACGTGGCGCCGCAGGACGACGGCGACGGTGCGGCGCACGACGCCAGTCGAGCCGTGGTGGCCGGTCGGTGGCGTGGGCGGCGGCGCTACCGTGGCGGCGTTGGTCATGCCTCGACTCCTTGGACGGCGAGTTGGAGCGACTCCTCATCGGCGATGGCGGCGCGGGCCATCTCATCGACCACGGCGCCTCCGCGCAGGATGAGCACGCGGTCGCTGACGGCCAGTAGTTCGGCGAATTCGGAAGAGATCACGATGACGCCGCAGCCGGTGTCGGCGAGCCGCCGGGTGATGGCGATGATCTCCGCTTTCGTTCCCACGTCGACACCGACGGTCGGCTCATCGAGGATCAACACCTTGGGCTGGGTGCCGAGCCATCGGGCGATGACGACCTTCTGCTGGTTGCCGCCGGAGAGCCGGCGTACCGGCTGGTCGGGGGCGGCCACCCGGATGCCGAAGCGGTCGATCAGGTCCCTGGCCAACCGCCGGCCGGCGGCCAGGTCCAGCAGCGGCCCGTGCCGAAGCTGTCCCAGCAGTGGAAGCAGCAGGTTGTCGTTGACCGACTGGTCGAGGATCAGGCCCTGCTCCCGCCGGTCTTCGGGGATCAGGGCGATACCTGCCCGCTGGGCCGCCCGTGGGTTGCCGATCCGTACGGGGCGGCCACGCAGCCGCAACTGGCCCGAGTCGAGCCGGTCGATGCCGAACAGGCACCGGGCAAGCTCGGTGCGACCGCTGCCCATCAGCCCCGCAACGCCCAGGATCTCGCCCTCGCGCAGCTGGAAGCTCACCCCGTTGACCCGGTCGCCGGCGCGCAGGTCGACCGCCTCCAGCAGTACCGCCGCATCGCCGGCGGGCGCGCGTCGCTGCGGATCCGCGCCGCCGTCGGCCCGCCGCCCGACAATGCCCTCGACCACCTGCGCCGGGGTGACCTGGGCGAGCGACCGGGTGAACAGCCGGGCGCCGTCGCGCAGCACGGTGATCCGGTCGGCGATCCGGTACACCTCCTCCATCCGGTGGGAGATGTAGACGATCGACATGCCCTGGTCCCGGAGCCGGTCGAGAAGATCGAACAGTGCACCCACCTCGTGCCGGGCCAGGCTCGCCGTGGGCTCATCCATCACCAGGATCCGGGCGTTGCGGGCCAGCGCCTTCGCGATCTCGGTGAGCTGCCAGTAGGCCGTGGAGAGTTCACCGACCACTGCGTCCACGTCGATCTCGACACCCATCGAGGCGAAGACCTCACGAGCGCGCCGCCGGGACTCACGGTCGCTGATCAGACCCCACCGGCTCACCTCCGCATTGAGGAACACGTTCTGCGCCACGCTGAGCGTCGGCACCAGGCTGAACTCCTGGAACACCATGCCGATACCGGCGGCCTTCGCGTCCTTTCTGGACGCCAGCCGCACCGCCTCGCCGCCGATGAGGATCTCGCCCGCGTCCCTTGTGTACACACCGAGCAGGATCTTCATCAGGGTTGACTTGCCCGCTCCGTTGCCACCCACCAGCGCGTGCACCTCACCGGCCCGGACCTCGAAATCCACGCCGCGCAGGACCGGTACGCCGTCGAAGCTCTTGCGGATGTCCCGCATCGCGACGGTGGGCGTACCGGTCGCGCGGACCTGGCTGCCGGTGGATGTCATTTCTTGTACGCGCCGGCCAGGTCGCTCGGCGCGGGTGCGTGGTAGACGTCCTGCCACGCCTGCAGCACGTTGGCGTGCGTGACGGGCAACGCGCTCAGTGCGATGTACGGCGGTACGGTCTTGCCCAGCAGCGCGTCGGCGGCCAGTTCGGCCTCGGTCACACCCTGGTCGAATGGGCGCTGTGCGCCCAGACCCACCACGAGTTGATTCTTGGCCAGCGCGATCGCGACGTTCTTGCCGAGGTCCTGCGTCGCGATCTTGAGGTCGTTCCGGCCGGCCGCCCGGGCGGCGGCCATGATGCCCTCGGCGGGTACGTCCCAGACACCCCAGATTCCGGCCAGGTCTGGGTGCTGGCTGAGCATCGCGTTGGCGGCGGCCTGGCCGTCACCGGCGAAGTCCGGGCCGGCGATCCCCTTGGACGCGACGATCTGGATGTCCGGGTACTGCTGGGAGATCGTGGTCTTGAAGCCGTCGTA
>JAFMQQ010000409.1 GCA_017354595.1 Micromonosporaceae bacterium | reverse complement strand
TGGAACACCTGCCGCGGAAAGGATCCCGGCACTCCGCTGAGGATCGGCGGGACGTCCGGTGGGTCGTGGCCGGGCCGGTTCACGTCGCGCGTCCGTCGCGGGGAGCCCATTCCCGCAGTACTTCGGCATCCGAGGCGCGCGAGCGGAGGAAGTAGTCGGCGAACTCGGCCGCCCCCGGGTACGCGGACTCGGCGACCACCTGCGCGCGGGCGGCGTCGAGATCGAAGCGGGTACGGCGCATCGCCACGCCACAGTCATCGCCAAGCAGCGCCCAATGCGCGCCGGCCCCACCGTAGGGCATGCCGACGCTCCCCGGGTTGACCACCAGGCGCCGGTCCGCGAGGCGTACGAATGGCATGTGTGTATGTCCACACACGACGGTCCTGATCGAGGCGTCCACTGTGGAGAACACCTCGGCCCACCGTTCCAGCCGGCTGTCGACGAGCACGATCTCCTCGTCGTCGCGTGGCGTCGCGTGGCAGAACAGGGTCGGTCCGAGCACGCCAACGTCGAGTAGCACCGAGAGCGGGAGCGCGTCCAGCAGCGCCATCTGATCCGGACGCAGCGCAGCGGCGGCCCAGGGCGCGACCGGATCGGGCGTCGAGATCCGGCCGCCGCGCCCGAGCTCGACCAGTTCCCGGTCGGCGTTGCCCCGAACCCAGATGGCCCGGTCGCCGAGCGCGGCCAGCGCATCCAGCGTCTCGACGGGCTGCGGCCCGGCGGCCAGATCACCGGTGAGCACGATCCGGTCGGCCGAGCGTACGTCCGGCTCGGCGAGTACCGCCTCCAGCGCCGGCAGTACGCCATGGATGTCGGAGAGCACCGCGACCCGCATCGCCCTACCTTGACGAGGACCGGCGGCTACGGCAAGTCGGTTGTCGGCCACGGGTCCTCGACCAGCCCGTCCCGGATCGCCTTGCGGGCCTGCTCGTCGTTGCGGTAGCGCAGCGGGATGACCGTCAGCGGCAGGGGTTCTCCGGTGGACCGGGAACGTGCCCGCACCGGGCGCACGAACCGGCGAGGCCCCGGGCCGATGGCGATCCAGGTGGCCAGCGGTACCTCGATGTCGCGGTAGGGGTGACCGATGACCACCAGGATGTCGTCCGGGTGCGGCGGCTCGACATCGGGTGGCTCGGTGTCCATCCGTTGATGGTAGGTCCGGGGTGGCGGGGTGTGGCTGGCCGGGTGGGAGTGGTACCGGCGTACATTTTGATGTCTATGAAGGACCTCGACGGCAGGGTCGCGTTCGTCACCGGCGGCAACAGCGGCATCGGGCTCGGTGTCGCCCGCGCATTCCTCGACGCCGGGATGAAGGTGGCGCTCACCTACCGCTCCCGGGGCAATCTCGATGAGGCGATGAAGAGCCTGCACGGGTACGGCGACCGCGTGCACGCGCTGCCCTTGGAGGTGACCGACCGGGAGGCGACGCACCGGGCGGCGGACGAGGTCGAGCGGGTCTTCGGCAAGGTGCACGTCGTCGTGGCGAACGCCGGTGTCAGCATCGTCGGCCCGATCAGCAGCACCTCCTATGAGGACTGGGACTGGGCCATCGGAGTCAACCTCGGTGGCGCATTCAACACGATCCACACGTTCCTGCCCCGCATCCGGTCGCACCGCGAGGGCGGGCACCTGGTCGCCACCGCCTCGCTCGCCGGGCTGACCGCGCATCCCGGCTTCGGCGCGTACACGGTATCGAAGTTCGGCGTGGTCGGGATGATGGAGGCGCTGCGCACCGAACTGGCGGGCAGCGACATCGGGGTGACCGTCTTCTGCCCGGGGGTGGTCAACTCGCGGATCGCCCATTCCGGCCGGAACCGGCCGGGCGGCGCGCTGCCGCCACCGCCGCCACCGCCGCCGGGGTTCGAGTCGGCCGGGATGGACCCGGACGAGGCCGGGCAGCGGGTGCTGCGCGGGATCCGCAACGATGACCTGTACGTGCTGACCACGCCCGAGTTCGAGCCGGAGCTGCGGGCGCGAGGCGAGGCGATCCTCGCCTCGCTCCCCACCGACGTGCACGCCGCACCGGAGCGGGTCGCCTTCGGCCGGCTGCTGGTCGGCTATCCCGACTACGCCCGCGAGCGCGACCGCAAGCTCGCCGAGCGCGGATCACAGGATGGTCAATTGCCGGTCGGTGAGGTTTAGCCGCTCACCACCGTGCTGTCCACCGTCCCGCCCGCCACTGTCCACTGTGCACACCACGATGTCCTCGATCCGGGCGCCGTGCCGGCCGGGCAGGTAGATGCCGGGTTCGATGGAGAACGCCATACCCGGTTCGAGTACCCGTGCCGAACCGGCCACAATGTACGGATCCTCGTGTACGTCCAGGCCGATACCGTGACCGGTGCGGTGCACGAAGTACTCGCCGTACCCACCGGCCGCGATGATGTCGCGACCCACCGCGTCCAGTTCGGACGCGGTGATCCCGGGCCGTACCGCCGCCACCTGCGCCTGCTGCGCGGCGAGCAGCACCGCGTAGTAGTCGGTGAAGTCGGCCGGTGGCTCGCCGAGTGCGTACGTGCGGGTGCTGTCCGAGCAGTACCCGTCGGGCATCCGCCCGCCGATGTCCACCACGACCACGTCGCCGGCGCCGATCACGCGGTCGGACGCCTCGTGGTGCGGGCTGGCCCCGTTGGGCCCTGCGGCGACGATCGCGAAGTCGGCGCTGGCATGCCCGGCCGCCACGATCGCGTCCTTGATGTCGGCGGCGACCGCCCGCTCGGTGCGACCGGCGCGCAGCCACTCACCCATCGCGGCGTGTACCCGGTCGATCGCGGCCCCGGCCCGCCGCAGCGACTCGACCTCGGCCGGTGTCTTGCGCATCCGCAGCTCGCGCAGCACCGTGCCGGCGAGCGTCTGCTCCACAGTGGAGAGTGCGTGCCGGAAGTCGAGCACCTTCGCCGCCCACATGTGGTCGTCAACGCCGGCAACGCGCGGCCGGCGGGCGTTGGCGTTCAGCCGGTGCCCGACCAACGCGTACGGGTCGTCGGTCTCGGCATAGGCGACCAGCTCGACGTCGAGGCCGGGTACCGCCTGGGCGGCGGGCAGCTCAAGCGCCGGTACGACCAGGAAGGGTTCGCCGTCGACCGGGAGTACCAGACAGGTCAGCCGCTCCAGTGGCACGGCGTCGTACCCGGTGAGGTAGCGCAGGTCCGACCCGGGCGAGACGAGCAGGACGTCGATCCCGGCCGCCACCATCGCGGGCCGGACGCGGTCGAGACGCTCATTCATCTTGCGGCTCCTCATTTCTTGCGGCTCCTCAATCATCGGGCTCCTCGACCTCGGCCACCCAGGCGGAGAAGACCGGCAGCCCGTGCCAGGGTCCGGCTATCCGCCGGCCGGCCGGCCCGATCAGCCACTGGCTGGTGACGGCGACGACCGCGTACGGGTGCGCGAAGCGCAACTCGGCCACCCGCCGCACGGTCGGCTCCTCCAACGGCGCCCCTCCAGGCTGCACCAATGCGGTCACCGCCGCGGCCTCGAAACCGGTGCGGTGGAAGCGCGCCATCGCCGACTGCCTCGCCGCGAACGGCAGGTTGCCCAGGCGCAGCAGTTGGCTTATCGCGTCGGCGGCCGCGACCATGCCATACCCGGGCCGGTCCAGCTCGTGGTCGCTCCGCGCCGACCAGGCCGGCAGGACCGCGCCACAGCTCTCCGGTGGTCCCCAGCCGCCGGGCAGCTCGCTTACTGTCCATAATGGAGTATCGCCGAGTGGCAGGTCGAAGAGCGAGCGCCGGGCGGGCGAGCCGAGTGCGACCCGGTGCGCCGCGGCGAGCACGTCGGCCGCCGGTACCCCGTCCCCGGCGATGACCGAGACGACGCGCAACCCGGCCAGCGGAGTCGCCGCGGACGCGGCCTCCGCCACGTGTACCGCCACCTCACCGACCTGTTCGTCGGTGGCGATGTACGCGTCGTGCCCATCGCCTTCCCACGCCGCCATGGCCTCGCGCAGCC
>JAFMQQ010000408.1 GCA_017354595.1 Micromonosporaceae bacterium | reverse complement strand
GTTCTTCCAGGCGATGCTGTCGGCCGGGGTATACCTGCCGCCGAGCGCCTTCGAGGCGTGGTTCTGCTCGACCGCGATCGACGGGGCGGCGCTGGAACAGATCGCGGCCGCGCTGCCCGGGGCGGCCCGGGCCGCCGCGCAAGCCCAGGCCGCCGGTGGCAAGGGGGTCGGCGGGTGAAGACGATCGTCCACTTTGTACGGCACGGCGAGGTGTTCAACCCGGACCGGATCCTGTACGGCCGGCTGCCCGGGTACCACCTGTCGGAGTTGGGCGTACAGATGGCGAAGGCGGCCGCCGAGTCGCTGGCCGGCCGGGACGTGACGGTGCTTGCGGCCAGCCCATTGGACCGGGCGCAGGAGAGCGCCCGGCCCTTCGCCGAGCAGTTCGGCTTGCCGGTGCAGACCGACGAGCGGCTGATCGAGGCGGGCAACGTCTTCGAGGGCGGCCGGGTCTCGGTCACCGACGGCGTGCTGCGGGACCCGCGCAACTGGTGGGCGCTACGCAACCCGCTCGCGCCGTCCTGGGGCGAGCCGTACCGGCTGATCGCGCAGCGGATGGCCGAGGCGCTGCGCTCGGCACGGCACCGGGCGCTCGGCCATCAGGCCGTCTGCGTCTCGCACCAGTTGCCGATCTGGACCCTGCGCCGGTCGCTGGAGAAGCGCCAGCTCTGGCACGACCCGCGCCGGCGCCAGTGCGCGCTGGGCAGCGTGACCAGCTTCCACTTCGACGACGAGCAGCTGGCCGGCATCGAGTACGCCGACCCGGCGGCAGACCTGGGCGGCCGGACATGACCCGCGACCCGGCTCGCGACCCGGCTCGCGACATGGGGCGCGCCCGCATGTCCTGGCCGGCGGTGGCGCTGGTCGCGGTGGCGCTCGCCTTCGCCGCGACGTTCGCGGCCGCCGGATGCTCCACCGGCGGCAGCCGGTCCGGCACCGTGGTCTTCCCGGTCAAGGACCGGAAGCCGGCCCCGCCGGTGACCGGTCACACCCTGGAGGGTGCCCCCTATTCGCTCGCCGACCAGCGGGGCAAGGTGGTGGTGCTGAACTTCTGGGCGACCTGGTGCGCGCCCTGCGTGCAGGAGGCCACCGCCCTGGAAGCCACCTACGAGTCCACAAAGGACAGCGGTGTCACTTTCCTCGGCGTCAACGTACACGACATCCAGGACAAGGCGCTGGCATTCCAGAGTGGACGGTTGACGTACCCGAGCCTCTTCGACCCGCCGAGTAGCGTGGCTTTGAACTTCCCCGATCTGGCGGTGACGGTACCCTCCACTGTGGTCATCGACCGGCAGGGTCGGGTGGCGGCGGCGGTACGCACCGCGGTGACGCAGGACGGGCTGACCGCACTGGTCCGGCAGATCGCCACGGAGCCTTAGGTGGGCGCCTGGTTCGCAAACACCGCCAGTGGCGGCCCGTTGCTGCTGGCGATCGTGGTCGCGGCGGTGGCCGGCCTGGTCAGCTTCCTTTCGCCGTGCGTACTGCCACTGGTGCCCGGGTACCTCTCCTACGTCACCGGGATGGCCGGCGCCGACCTGGACGCGGCGCGTGGAGTGCGGGCGCGCGGCCGGATCCTCGCCGGCTCGCTGCTGTTCATCGCCGGCTTCACCGCCGTCTTCACCCTCACCGCGGTGCTCAGTGCCCAGGTGGGCCGGGTGCTGCTGGTACACGAACGCGCCATCGAGGTCGTCATCGGTGCCGTGGTGATCGCGCTCGGGCTCGCCTTCGCCGGGGTGATTCCCGGCCTGACCCGGGAGTTGCGCATCCACCGGCTGCCACCGGCGGGTGTGGTCAGCGCGCCGGTACTCGGCGCGGTCTTCGCGCTGTCCTGGACGCCATGCACCGGCCCGACGCTCGGCGCGGTGCTGACGCTGGCCGCCACCGGGGGTACCGACCGGGCGCTGGTACTGGTGGCGGCGTACTGCCTCGGGCTGGGGCTGCCGTTTCTCGCCTTCGCGCTCGGCTTCCGCAAGCTGCTCGGCGTCGTACGGGCGGTCCGCCGGCACAGCCTCTGGGTGATGCGAGTGGGTGGTGCCTTGCTGGTGCTGGTCGGGTTGGCTCTGGTCACCGGCGGCTGGGCCGACTTCATCGACTGGTTGCGCGCCACCATCGGCGCCGGTTCGGTGAGCGTCTGATGTCCACAGTGGAGCAGCTTGGCCAGGTGGCGCCGCCGCAGCCGCCATCGCCACCCCGGACCGGTCCCGGGCGGGCGGTGCGGCACCGGGGCAGGCGCTTCTGGCGCTGGCTGACCAGCATGCGTACCGCACTGCTGCTGCTGTTCCTGCTGGCGATCGCGGCCATCCCGGGATCGCTGCTGCCGCAGCGCAACCTGAGCCCGCAGAAGGTGAGCCAGTACTTCATCGCGCATCCGGCGCTCGCCCCCTGGCTGGACCGGGTGTCCGCGTTCAACGTCTACTCCTCGCCGTGGTTCTCCGCGATCTACCTGTTGCTGTTCGTCTCGCTGGTCGGTTGCGTGGTGCCACGGCTGCGGGCGCACGCGGGCGCGCTGGTGCGGGTACCCCCGGATGCACCGGCCCGGTTGGACCGGATGCCGGCACACGCCGGCGGCATCGAGCTGCACGGCGCCGTCGCGGAGGTCGCGGCCCGCGGGCAGGTGCTGTTGAAGAAACACCACTTCCGGGTACGCACGCGAACCCAGCCGGACGGCAGCGTGACCCTCAGCGCCGAGAAGGGGTACCTGAAGGAGACCGGGAACCTGCTGTTCCACTTCTCGCTTATCGCCGTGCTGCTCGGCGTGGCGCTCGGCTCCTGGTACGGCTACCACGGCGACCGGATCGTGGTGACCGGAGCAGACCAGGGCTTCTGTAACACCTTGCAGCAGTACGACGACTACGGCCTCGGCGCCCGGGTCGACCCGGCCGCGCTGGAGCCGTTCTGCCTGCAGCTGGACCGGTTCCAGGCGAACTACTCGGCGACCGGGCAGCCCACCTCGTTCGCCGCCGGTGTCTCGTACACAGTGGAGGGTGGAGGGTCCGGGCGGTTCACCATCCGGCCGAACGAACCGCTGCGCCTCTCGCGCGCCCGGGTGTACCTGCTCGGCCACGGGTACGCGCCGGTGATCCGGTACACCGACCGGTACGGGCACAGCCAGACCTCGGTGGTGCCGTTCCTCACCGATGACGCGATGCTCACCGGCCATGGGGTAGCGCAGTTCCCGGACGTGAACATCCCACCCACCGGGCGGGACCCGAACAACAAGCAACAGATGGCCTTCGTCGGCTTCTACACGCCGACCTCGGACGGGCACGACGCCACCTCGGTCTGGCCGGGTGAACGCAACCCGGTGCTGACGGTCACCCCGTACCGGGGCGACCTCGGGCTGGACGCCGGCATCCCAACGTCGGTCTACACGCTCGACCAGGACGAGGTGGACCGGGGCCGGCTGGTACCGGTGACGAAGCAGCCGGTGCGGCTGCGCCCGGGCCAGTCGTACACACTGGACGATGGCAGCCGGGTGGAGTTCCTCGGCACCCGGCAGTGGGCCGGACTGCAGGTGCGGTACGACCCGGGCGAACCGGTGGTGCTGGTCGGCGCGGTGTGCCTGCTGCTCGGGCTGGTCACCATGCTGCTGGGCCGGCGCCGGCGGGTCTGGCTCCGGATCCGCGCAGCGGGTACCGGCGACTCCACAGTGGAGGCTGGTGCACTGGCCCGGGGCGAACACAGCGGCCTGCGCGAGGAGCTGGACGCGCTGCTGGCGCGGCTACGTGATAAGGGGGCGGACTGATGGCGGGACTCTCGGACCATCTGCTGGCGCTGGCGATAGTGGGGTACGCGCTGGCGATGCTCTGCTACGCCGGGGAGTACGCGTTCAGCAGCCGGGGCGTGGTCGCCCGGGTGGCGGTACGCGAGCGGGAACTGGTCGGTGCCGGCGCCCCGGTCGAGGCGGCGCCGCCCGAGGAGCCGGAGCTGCCGGCCGCTGCGCCGGGCGTCGC
>JAFMQQ010000407.1 GCA_017354595.1 Micromonosporaceae bacterium | reverse complement strand
GTCACCGAGACCGGGTCGGCTGCCGGGTTGCCCGCCGCGTCGGTGGCGTAGGCGGAGAGTGGCTCGGTGGTGCCGGCCAGCACGCCCAGCTGGCTGCCGTGGTTGACCGTCGCGCTGACGGCGGCGGCCGGGGAGGTCTCGTTGGTGTACACGAACAGGCCGTCCGCGACCGGTCGCTCGTGCCCGTCGGAGGGGGTGTTGAGTACGCTCACCCGCTGCTGTCCGGGCAGGCGTGCCACCATCTCGGCCGAACCGCCGGAGTCGAACTCCAGCGCGGTGTAGGCGCCCTGCTGCATCATCCACTGGGCGAACTGCGGCCGGGTCAGTCCCACCGCGATGTTCTCGCTGGCGCGCCCGTCGAAGACCGCGATGATCGCGTGCCGCCCGTCCTTGGACAGGCCGATGCCGAGGCTCGGCTCCAGGACGTTGTTCTCGCCGCCGCCGGTTACCGGTACCGCCATCTCCCCGTTCTGCACCAGGTAGGCACCGCCGCTCACGGCGGACTGCAGCTGGTCGATGTCGTACGGCGCCAGTTGCTCGGTCAGCGATACGGCGTCTCCAATGTGGACGGTCTGGAGCCAGGTCGAGGCGGCGGTACCGCGCCGGGCGATCAGGTACTCCTGCCCGGCGGGTACCTGGGCCAGCGCGGTCTGGCTGGTCCTGATCGAGGTGATCGTCAGCGTGCCGTTGCTCTCGGTGGCGGTGGCGATGGTCGAGGCCCCGATGGTCACCGCGCCGAGGAACGGAGTCACCGCTACCAGTGCGGTCTGGTCGATCCGGTTCACCCCGGCCAGCGGCTGCGAACTTCCCGAGACGGTGTCCACCGCGGTACCGGAGAAGGTCTCGGTGACCGCCTGCATCTGGCCGTTCCTGAGTACCTCGAGATCCCACGGCCAGGAGGCCACCGGGCTCGCCTCCAGGACGCCGTCGCGGACCAGCATGCCGTTCGGCTGGCCGGTCGCGTTGATCGCGAAGAAGTCGGCGTTCACGCCCGCCACGGCGCCGGTACGGGTGGCCATCGACGAGATGGTCTCGTCCGCCGGATCGATCAGCTTGTCGCCCGCCTCGACGGCGTCCAGCCGCAGGTTCGGATCGGTCAGGTCAACGTCCATCACCTGGGCGCTCTGCGCGCCGCCGACGGTCTGGTACGTCTGCGTGTGCCACTGCGCGCCGCTGGTGATCGTCTGCGGGCCGGTGCTCTGGTCGCCGGTGACCAGCGGCCAGTAGGTCGGGGTCGGCGGTAACCAGTCCCGCCCGGAAGCGCTCGGCGTGCCGGACGCGCCCGCGAACTGCGGTGCGACCGCCACGGCGGCCACGCTCGCGACGAAGACGACCGCCATGGCTGCGCGTGCTACCCGCATGATGCCTCCCACGGTGCAGGATGTAGTGACTCCGGCCTATCCCAGCACCAACATCAGAACATCAGGCCACGCGGGAGTGTCATCGCGGTATCGGTACCCGTCAGGACGCCCGTTGTGATCGCGGTCACCGGCGGGCGGGCAATATACCCCTGGGGGTATCGGTTGGTACCGGCGTAACCGAACCCGAGCGGACGGGGGATGTGTCGTGCGGATGGTGGTGGTCGGCGGGGTAGCCGGCGGGATGAGTTTCGCCGCCCGGGCCCGGCGGTTGGCGGAGGATGCCGAGATCATCGTGCTGGAGCGGGGCGACTATGTCTCGTTCGCCAACTGCGGCCTGCCCTACCACGTCGGCGGCGAGATCCCGGACCGGGCCGACCTGCTGTTGCACACCCCGGCCTCGCTGGCGGCGAGCCTGAACCTGGACGTGCGTACCGGCCACGAGGTCACCGGTATCGACCGGGCAGCGCGCCGGGTCTCGGTACGCCAGACGGCCGGCGGGCGCGGGTACGAGCTGGACTACGACGCGCTGGTGCTGGCGACCGGGGCGGCCCCGGCCCGGCCACCGATCCCGGGCCTGGACCTGCCTCAGGTACGCACGCTGCGGACCGTACCGGACGCCGACGCGGTCAACGACCTGATCGAGGCGGGGGCGCGCCGGGCGGTGGTACTGGGTGCCGGGTTCATCGGGCTGGAGGCGGTGGAGGCGTTGCGCCATCGGGGCCTCCAGGTCGACCTGGTGGAGCGGGAGGCTCAGGTGCTGCCACCGCTCGACCCCGAACTGGCCGGGCTGCTCGCCGGTGAGCTGCGGGCGCACCAGGTGGGCGTACACCTCGGGGTGGCGGCCAGCGGTGTGCGGCCAGCGCGGCCGGGTACCGGGCACGCGGTCGAGGTCGGCCTGGCCGACGGTCGGGTACTCGCGGCCGACGTGGTACTGCTCTCGGTCGGGGTACGCCCGGAGCGCGCACTCGCCCGGCAGGCGGGCCTCAAACTCGGCACCGGTGGCGCGGTGCGGGTGGACGCCACGATGCGGACCAGCGACCGGCACATCTGGGCGGTCGGGGACGCGGTCGAGGTGGTCGACGCGGTCACCGGTGCGCCATCCGTGGTACCGCTGGCGGGCCCGGCGAACCGGCAGGGGCGGATCGCCGCCGACGCGGTACTCGGCCGGGCGGTCGCCGCGCCGCCGGCGATGGGTACCGCGATCGTGCGGGTCTTCGGCCTGACCGCCGCGGTCACCGGCGCCTCCGGGGCGGCACTGCGCCGGGCCGGCCTGCCGCACCACGCGGTACACCTGCACCCCGGCGACCACGCGGGCTACTACCCGGGCGCCGGACAGATCCACCTCAAGCTCACCTTCGCCGGCGACGGCCGGCTGCTCGGCGGGCAGGCCGTCGGCGCGGCCGGGGTCGACAAGCGGATCGACGTCCTGGCCACCGCGCTGCGCGCGGGCATGACCGTGGACGACCTCGCCGACCTGGAGCTGGCGTACGCCCCGCCCTTCGGCTCGGCCAAGGACCCGGTGAACATGGCCGGCTTCCTCGCCCAGAACGTCCTGCACGGCGACGTGCGGCTCTGGTACCCGGAGGAGTTGCCCGCGCTGGCCGAGGCTGGCGCGCTGCTGCTGGACGTACGCTCCGCGGCGGAGTACCGGGCCGGACACCTGCCCGGGGCGGTGAACGTACCGCACACCCAGCTGCGGGAGGAGCTGGACGAGATCCGGGCGCTGGCCGCCGGTGCACCGGTCCGGGTCTACTGCGCGACCGGCTTCCGCTCCTACCTCGCACACCGGGTACTGACCCAGGCCGGGCTGGACAGCGCCACCCTCTCCGGTGGCCTGACCACGCTGCGCGCCGCCCGACCCGACGCCCCACTGACCACCGCCGAGCCGGTCACCGCCTGACCGGCGGTCGAACAAGCCACATCCACACCACCCATCCCAGCAACCACTTGGAGCCCAGCCGTGCCACTCTTCCGCCGCACCACCTCTTCCAGCGTCACCGTCGCCGAGCTCGCCGACGCCCTTGCGGTACAGCCGGCCATGCTCGTCGTCGATGTCCGGGAACCGGACGAGTACGCCGCCGGTCACGTCCCGGGCGCCCTCTCCATGCCGCTGGCCACCGTCCCGGTACGCCACCACGAGCTGCCACGCGACCGCACCGTGCACGTCATCTGCCAGGCCGGCGGCCGGTCCGCCCAGGCGGCCGGATGGTTGGCCAGGCAGGGGTACCAGGTGGTCAACGTCAGTGGCGGTACCGGTGCCTGGGTCGGCCAGGGTCACCGGGTCGTCACCGGTACCCGGGCGGGCTGACTTTCGCTGCCCGGCATTGCGGCCGGGCGGGAGTACCTTTGCGTGTTGACCGCACACCCAAACAGTGAGGAATGGTCGATCAATGGCCAATACCAAAGCAGCGCAGCGGCGGGCGCGGGCGGAAGCGGCGCGCCAGGCGATGCTGCGTGCCCAGCGCCGCTCCCGCAACCTGCGCATCGGGCTGTGGTCGGGCGGTGCCGTCGTGGTCGTCGTCGCGATCGTCCTGGTGATCGCGCTCACCCGATCGCACGGCGCGCCGGCCGCGGCGGCCGGCCAGCCCAGCGC
>JAFMQQ010000406.1 GCA_017354595.1 Micromonosporaceae bacterium | reverse complement strand
AGCTCGCCGGTGGGTACACCTGCATCGCGTTCGACCGGCGCGAGTCGGGCCGGTCGGGTGGCCGGCTGGAGCGGGTCACCTGGGCGCAGTACGCGGCGCAGGGCATCGGGTTGCTCGACCACCTCGGCATCGAACGGGCACACCTGATCGGCGGCTGCGTCGGCTGTTCGGTCGCCGCCGCCGCCGCGGTCGCCCGTCCGGACCGGGTACTGAGCATGGTGCTGTACTCGCCCGCGGGCGGGGTGAAGTACCGGATGAAGCAGCACCAGCGGTTCGCCCGCCATCTGTCCTATGTGGACGAGAATGGCCTGCCTGCCGTGGTTGAGCTGGCGGGCGCAACGGAGCAGGGATTCTCCGCGGATCCCCGCGTCGGTCCCTGGGTCAGCCTGCTGCGCAACGATCCGGCGTTCGCCGACCGGTACGCCAGCACCGACCCGGACCGGTACCGGCTGCTCGTGGAGGGCATGGCCCGGCTGCTCTTCGACCGCGACACCGTACCCGGTGTGGAGCCGGAGGACCTGCTCCGGCTGGAGGTTCCGGCACTGATCGTCCCCGGGCAGGACGACTCACACGCCCCATCCGCCGCCCACTACCTGCGCGAGTGCCTGCCACGGTCGGAGTGCTGGGACGTGCCGGTGGCCGAGCAGACCGAGTCGACCGCCGGCGCACGGGTGCTGCGCTTCCTCGGCGCGACCTAAGTGGACGGAGCACAGGCCTGAGTGGACGGAGCATAGGCCTAAGTGGACGGAGCATAGGGAGGAGAAGCATGGCGGAGCGGGTGCTGGCCGCGGTCAGGACCGGGGCGCGGCGAACCGAGCTGCGCGAGTTCCCGATGCCGGCGGTCCCGGACGACGGCGCCCTGCTCAAGGTCGAGGTCGCCGGGATCTGCGGTACCGACGTGAAGATGTACGCCAGGCCGCCGTTCGACCATCCAGTGATCATGGGGCACGAGAACGTCGGCGTGATCGCGAAGGCGGGCCGGGCGTTCACCGACCGCAAGGGCCTGGCCGAGGGCGACCGCGTCTTCGTCGAGCACTACGTCGGCTGCTACCGATGCGACTGGTGCCACGCGGGCGAGTACCGGCACTGCGAGGCGACGGACTGGCGTACCAACCCGGACGCCCGGCGGTACGGCTACACCTCGGCGAACCACCCGTACCACCTGTGGGGTGGCTTCGCCCAGTACCTCTACCTGCCGTGGAACTCGGTAACCCACCGGGTCCCGGAGGGCGTCAGCGCCGAGCTGGCCGGTCTGGTCACACCGCTCTCGAACGGTATCGAGTGGGCACTGGTCACGGCCGGGGTCGGGTACGCCTCAACGGTGCTGATCCAGGGCCCGGGGCAGCAGGGACTGTCCCAGGTTGTGGCGTGCCGGCAGGCCGGCGCGTCCCTGATCATCGTCACCGGTACCACGCGGGACGCCGCGCGCCTGGCACTGGCCCGGGAGCTGGGTGCCGACCACGTCATCGACATCGCGGAACAGGACCCGCTGGCGCGGGTCATGGAGATCACCGGCGGGCGCGGCGTGGACGTGGTTCTGGACTGTACGGCCGGTGCCGGGACGGCGCCGGTACTGCTCGGCATCGACGCGCTCAAGCGCCGCGAGGGGACGATGGTGGTCCAGGGCGAGCTGGCCGCCTTCCCCGACTTCCCGTTGAAGAAGCTCACCGAGAAGTCGATCGCGCTGAAGAGCGCGCGCGGCCACAGCTACCGCTCCTGCGAACTCGCGCTGCAGCAGCTCGCCTCCGGCCGGTTCCCGCTGGAGAAGCTGAGCACACACGCGTTCGGGCTCAAGGACGCCGACCGTGCCATCCGTACCGTCGGCGGCGAGGGCGCCGAGGATGTCATCCACGTGTCCCTGCTGCCCTGGCTGGAGGATGCGTGAGCGGGCGCGCGGCGGGATGCGGGGCGGGATGCGCGAAGGCCGCCCAGCATGGTGAACTCGGGTACGGCAACCACCCGAGCACCGGGAACCAGAACTGATGATTATCGATATTCATGGCCATTACACCACCAGTCCGGGCCAGCACAAGCAGTTCCGCGAGCAGCAGCTCGCCCGGCTCGGGGACCCGTCCCGGCCGGTACCGCAGCCACCCGCGATCCCCGACGACGCGATCCGGGAGAGCGTCGAGGGCAACCAGCTGAAGGTGCTGCGCGAGCGGGGCGGCGATCTGATGCTCTTCTCGCCGCGCGCCTCCGCGATGGAGCACCACGTCACCGACGCACCGACCGCCCGGGTGTGGGCGCGGGTTAACAACGACCTGATCCACCGGGTGGTGGAGCTGTTCCCGCGGCACTTCGCCGGCGTGTGCCAGCTGCCACAGACGCCGGGCGGCGCGCTGGACGACGCGGCCGCCGAGTTGCGCCGGTGCGTGGCGGAGCTGGGGTTCGTCGGGTGCAACCTGAATCCCGATCCCTCCGGCGGCCACTGGACCTCGCCACCGCTGTCCGACCCGTACTGGTTCCCGGTCTACGAGACAATGGTGGAACTCGATGTGCCGGCGATGATCCACGTATCGACATCATGCAATCCCGCGTTCCATACGCTCGGGGCGCACTACCTCAACGCGGACACGTCGGTCTTCATGCAGTTGGTCGAGGCGGATCTCTTCGACCGCTTCCCCAGCCTGCGGTTCGTGATCCCGCACGGCGGCGGAGCGGTGCCTTACCACTGGGGCCGGTACCGGGGCATCGCCGTCCGGATGGGCCGGCCCGACCCGGCGCAGCACCTGGCCAACAACGTCTTCTTCGACACCTGCGTGTACCACCAGCCCGGCATCGACCTGCTGACCCGGGTGGTGGGGACCCGGAACATCCTGTTCGCCTCGGAGATGCTCGGTGCGGTGCGGGGGGCCGATCCGGCCACGGGTATCGCCTGGGACGACACCAAGCGCTACATCGACGCCGCGGACCTGGATGCCGAACAGAAGCAGCAGATCTACGAGGGCAACGCCCGCCGGGTGTACCCGCGCCTGGATGCCCGCCTGGCCGCGGAGGGCAGGTAGATGGCCCCATTGAGGCTCACCTTCGCCTGCGGTGACTACGACCGGACCCGGGCGCTGCACGAGGAGACGATCCGGCCGGACGGGATCGAGCTGACCTACCTGCGGCTGCCCGTCGAGGAGACCTTCTTCCGGATGATGCGGCACAGGGAGTTCGAGGTGGCGGAGCTGTCACTCTCCTCCTATGTCCTGTCGATGCGCGCCGATGGTGGCTCGCCCTTCGTCGCGCTGCCGGTCTTCCCGTCCCGGATGTTCCGGCACGGCTGCCTGTACTCCAATGTGGACGCTGGCATCGATGCGCCGGAGGACCTGCGGGGCAAGGTCGTCGGCACGCCCGAGTACCAGCTCACCGCATGCGTGTGGATGCGCGGCATCCTCGGCGACCGGCACGGCGTGCCGTTCGACTCGGTGGCGTACCGCACCGGCGGGCAGGAGACGCCGGGTCGGATCGAGAAGGCGGGCGTCGCGCTGCCCGGCACGGTACGGATCAGTGCGATCCCGGAGCACCAGACGCTGGCGCAGATGCTGGCCGCGGGCGAGATCGACGCCCTGTGCACACCCCGCGTGCCGAGCCCGTTCGTCGCCGGCGACCCGCGCGTCCGGCGGATCTTCCCGGACGTGGTCGCGGCGGAGAAGGAGTACTACGCGGCGACCGGCATCTTCCCGATCATGCACGTGGTGGTGGTGCGGCGCGATGTCTACCAGCGCCATCCGTGGGTCGCCCAGTCGCTCTACAAGGCACTGCTGGCGGCGAAGGAGGAGGCGTACCACCGCCTCTACGACACCTCGGCGCTGCGATTCATGCTGCCCTGGCTGATCCCGCAGTTGGAGGAGGCGCGCGCGTTGCTTGGCCGGGACTACTGGTCGTACGGGCTGTCCGGCAACCGCGAGACGCTGGCCACCTTCCTCCGGTACCACCACGAGCAGGGCCTCTCCGAACAGCTCTGGAAGCCGGAGGAGC
>JAFMQQ010000405.1 GCA_017354595.1 Micromonosporaceae bacterium | reverse complement strand
AGCCTGCAGCAGGTACCCGGTTGGCAGCAGATGCCGCTGACCGACGCCGCCCAGCAGGTACAGGTATCCGCCTACGGCGACCGGTACGCCCAGTGGGAGAACCAGGCCGCCCAGATCGTCAGCCAGACCTACAACAAGTAAGCCCACCACAAAGCAACAGGGCGGCGCACCAACAACGGTGCGCCGCCCTGACGCATGTCGGGACCTTCAGCCCTGCCGGTCTTTGTGGCCGGTGGTGATTGTCGAAGAGTGGCTCGCGAGGTCGTCGTGATCGGTGTCGGCAACCCGTACCGCGGGGACGACGGCGTCGGTCCGGCCGTGCTCGATCTGCTCGCCAGGCGCGGCATGCCCGCTGGCGTGCTGGTCGAAAGCACCGGTGACACCGCGGCGCTGATCGAGGCGTGGGACGGAGCCAGGTTGGCCATCGTGGTGGACGCGGTACGCGCCGAACCGGCGCGTCCCGGTCGGGTGCACCGGGTGGTCGCTCGCGGAGTCCTCAGTGGACAGCCGGCCGCCAGCTCGCACGGGCTGGGCCTGGGTGAAGCGGTGGAACTTGCCCGGGCCATCGGCCGGCTGCCGGCGACCCTGGTCCTCTACGCCATCGAGATCGGTGAGTTGACCTACGGCGCGGAGCTCAGCGCTCCGGTCGGCGCCGCCGCGCAGCGGGTCGCCCGGCACATCGCCGCCGGGACCTTCGGCACTGCCGACCGTGGTCGCCGCGCGACACCGTGGCAATCGGACGGGTGAGCCGAAGGAGAAACACCATGGCATACCGTGTGGCGATCAACGGTTTCGGCCGGATCGGCCGGGACTACCTACGCTGCCTGCTGGAGCGCGGTCAACTCGGCAAGACCGTCGACCTGGTCGCAATCAACGATCTGTGGGACCCGGCGACGCTGGCGTACCTGCTGGCGAATGATTCGACGTTCGGTCCGCTGAGCTGGAACGTGTCCCACGACACGGCAAGCATCACTGTGGACGGTCGACGCATCCCGGTCACGGCGCAGCGTGACCCGGCGAAGTTGAACTGGGGCGAGCTCTCCGTCGACCTGGTCATCGAGTCCACCGGCAAACTGCGCGGCCGCGACGATGCCGCCCAGCACCTCAAGGCGGGAGCTGCCCGGGTCATCATTACCGCGCCCGGCAAGAACGTGGACGCGACGCTGGTCATGGGCGTGAACGAGAAGACCTACGACAAGGTACGGCACGAGATCCTCTCCGCCGCGTCGTGTACCACCAACTGCGTGGCGCCGATGGCGTCGGTACTGCAGCAGGCGTTCGGCATCGAGCGCGGCTACCTGACCACGGTGCATTCGTACACCAACGACCAGGTGTTGCTGGACTCGCCGCACAAGGATCCCCGCCGGGCCAGGTCCGCCGCGGTCAACATCATCCCGACCAGTACCGGCGCGGCGAAGGCGGTGGGTCTGGTGCTTCCGGAGTTGAACGGCCGGTTGGACGGGGTCGCCTTGCGGGTACCGGTGGAGAACGGTTCGCTCTCCGACCTGACCTGCGCGCTCTCGGCCGAGACCACGGCGGATCAGGTCAATGCGGCGTTCGCGGCCGCGGCCAGGTCCCGGTTGTCGGGCATTCTGCGGTACACCACCTCGCCGGTGGTCTCCCGGGATGTGGTCGGCGACCCGGCGTCGTGCATCTTCGACGCCACGCTGACCCAGGCCAATGGCAACCTGGTCAAGGTCTTCGGCTGGTACGACAACGAATGGGGATACACCAACCGCCTGGTCGACCTGACCCTGCTGACCGCCGCTCCTGTAGCCGCGGGGGAGTAGCCGTGTTCTCGGTGCGCATCCACGGGCGCGGCGGGCAGGGCGTGGTTACCGCCGCCGAACTGCTCGCCGTCGCCGCATTCGTCGAGGAGCGGTACGCGCAGGCCTTCCCCAGCTTCGGCTCGGAGCGTACCGGCGCGCCGGTGGCCGCGTTCTGCCGGGTGGACGACCGGCCGATCCGCAGCCACGAGCCGGTGGTCGCACCGGACGCGATACTGGTCGCCGACCCGACCGTGATGCACCAGGTGGATGTCCTGGCCGGGCTGCGCCCGGACGGGTACCTGCTGGTGAACAGCGCCGGATCGGCGCCGGACTTCGCCCAGCCGGGCGCGCGGCTCACGCTGGTGCCGGCGACCGAGCTCGCCATGCAGCACATCGGCCGGCCGCTGCCCAACGCGGTGCTGCTCGGCGCCTTCGCCGCACTGACCGGCGTGGTACGCCTGGACTCGGTCTGCGCCGCGATCCGTGAGCGCTTCCCGGCCCGGATCGCGGAGCGCAACATCGCCGCCGCGACCGCCGCCTGGCATAACGTCCACAATGGACTGAAGGTGGCCAGCGATGCTTAGCCAGATTGAAGGCTCGCAGGCGGTTGCCGCGGCGGTGGCGCGCTGCCGTCCGGAGGTCATCCCGGCCTACCCCATCTCGCCGCAGACCCACATCGTCGAGGCACTCGCCGAGAAGGTGGCCGCGGGAACCCTGGCACCCTGTGAGTACCTCACGGTGGAGTCGGAGTTCGGCGCGATGTCGGTCGCGATCGGCGCCTGCGCCGCGGGTGCCCGTACCTACACCGCGACCGCGAGCCAGGGCCTGCTGTTCATGGCCGAGGCGCTGTTCAACGCCTCCGGGCTGGGCCTGCCGATCGTGATGACGGTGGCGAACCGGGCGATCGGCGCGCCGATCAACATCTGGAACGACCAGAGCGACACCATGTCCCAGCGCGAGTCGGGCTGGCTGCAGCTGTACGCGCAGGACAACCAGCAGGCGGTGGATCTGCACGTACTCGCCTTCCGGCTGGCCGAGCAGCTGTCGCTTCCGGTGATGGTGTGCGTGGACGGTTTCGTGCTGACCCACGCGGTGGAGCGGGTGGACCTGCCCGAGGTCGAGCAGGTGGACCGGTACCTGCCGCCGTTCGTACCGCGCCAGGTGCTGGATCCCGCCAACCCGGTGGCGATCGGCGCGATGGTCGGCCCGGAGGCTTTCACCGAGGTGCGGTACCTGGCCCACCTGCGCACCCTGCAGGCGGTACAGCAGATCCCGGTGCTCTCGGCCGAGCTGGGTACGGTGCTGGGCCGGAGCGTACCGGGCCTGGTGGACGCGTACCGCACCGAGGACGCGGAGACGGTTGTGGTGGCTCTCGGCTCGGTGGTTGGCACCCTGAAAGACACCGTGGACGCGCTGCGCGCCGAAGGCGAGCCGGTGGGTGTGCTCGGCTTGACGACCTACCGGCCGTTCCCGCTCGACGCGCTACGGTCGGCGCTTCGCGGTGCGCGGCGGGTGGTGGTACTGGAGCGGGCGTTCGCGCTCGGCGTTGGCGGTATCGTCACCGCCGACCTGCGCCCCGCGGTGGACGTACCACTGTGGACGGTGGTAGCGGGTCTGGGTGGCCGGCCGGTGACGGTACGGGCGCTGCGCGGGGTTTTCGCCGACGCGGCGGCGGGCCGGCTGGAACCGTTGACATTCCTGGACCTGGACACCGACCGGGTCGCCACCGAACTACCCGGGGGGAGCCGGTCATGACGCTGCAACGGGTCAGGTTCTACCAGGTCGGCAGCTGGGCGGCGGGCAACCGGCTGCTGGGCCCGCGGGACCAGTCGGTGCAGGCGGACGCGGCCCGGCCCAACTCGCTGACCAGTGGGCACCGCGCCTGCCAGGGCTGCGGCGAGGCGCTCGGTGCCCGGTACGTGCTGGACACGGCGATGCGCGCCGCGCGCGGCCAGCTGGTGGTGGTCAACGCCACCGGGTGCCTGGAGGTCTTCTCCACTCCGTACCCGGAAAGCTCCTGGCGGGTGCCGTGGCTGCACTCCCTGTTCGGCAACGCCCCCGCGGTCGCCTCGGGTGTCGCGCAGGGCGGCGACGGCGGGACCGTGGACATCGGCATGGGTTGCCTGTCCGGGATGTTCGAGCGCGGCGACGATGTGCTCTACGTCTGCTACGACAACGAGGCGTACATGAACACCG
>JAFMQQ010000404.1 GCA_017354595.1 Micromonosporaceae bacterium | reverse complement strand
ACCTCCTTCGGGCGCGGCGGTGCCACCACCTTCATGCAGGACCTGCAGCACGCCGACTGCATCGTCATCGAGGGATCTAACTTCGCCGAATGCCACCCGGTCGGTTTCCAGTGGGTGATGGAGGCGAAGGCGCGCGGTGCGACCATCGTGCACGTGGACCCGCGGTTCACCCGTACCAGCGCGGTGGCCGATCTCTACCTGCCGATCCGGGCCGGCGCGGACATCGCCTTCCTCGGCGGCATCATCAACCACGTGCTCAGCGAGGGCAAGCAGTTCCACGAGTACGTGCTGGACTACACCAACGCCGCGACGATCGTCAGCGAACAGTTCAAGGACACCGAGGAGCTGGACGGGCTCTTCTCCGGGTACCACCCGGAGAGCCACCAGTACGACCCGCGGAGCTGGCAGTACGAGGGGACTGAGGTGGTCGCCGCCTCAGGAGCGCGGGACTCGCGGTACCAGAGCGAGAGCCACGGCGCCGGCAGCGCCCCGCTGACCGGCACGCCGAAGCAGGACCGGACACTGCAACACCCGCGCTGCGTGTACCAGATCCTCAAGCGGCACTATGCCCGCTACACGCCGGAGATGGTGGAACGCACCTGCGGCATACCGCGCGATGCCTTCGCCAAGGTGTGCCGGCTGCTGACCGAGAACTCCGGGCCGGAACGCACCAGTGCCTTCGTCTACGCACTGGGCTGGACCCAGCACACCGACGGCTCGCAGATGATCCGGGCCGCCTGCGTACTGCAGTTGTTGCTGGGCAACATCGGCCGGCCGGGCGGCGGGATCCAGGCGTTGCGCGGGCACGCCAGCATCCAGGGATCCAGCGACATCCCGACGCTGTTCAACCTGCTGCCCGGGTACATCCCGATGCCACACGCCCACCGTAAACCTCTGACTAAAGGCGGCTCCGCAGGCGTCGCCACCCGCGGACAGACGCTGGACGGCTTCGTGCACGCCGACGCCGCGCGCAAGGGGTACTGGGCCAACATGCGCAGCTACCTGGTCAGCCTGCTGAAGGCGTGGTGGGGCGAGGCAGCGACCGCTGACAACGACTACTGCTTCGACTACCTGCCCCGGCTGACCGGCGACCACAGCCACTACGACACCGTACTCGCGCAGAACGCCGGTGACTGCAAGGGCTACTTCCTGCTCGGCGAGAACCCGGCGGTCGGCTCCGCGAACGCCAAGCTGCAGCGGCTCGGGATGGCGAAGCTGGACTGGCTGGTGGTGCGGGACTTCCACCTGATCGAGAGCGCCACCTGGTGGAAGGACGGGCCGGAGATCCGCACCGGCGAACTCTCCACAAAGGACATCGGTACCGAGGTCTTCTTCTTCCCGGCCGCGGCGCACACCGAGAAGTCGGGCAGCTTCACCAACACCAACCGGATGCTGCAGTGGCACCACCAGGCGGTGGAACCCGCCGGCGACCGGCGCAGCGACCTGTGGTTCATGTACCACCTGGGCCGGACCATCCGCGGCCGGCTGGCCGGCAGCAGCGACCCGGCCGATGCGCCGATGCGCCACCTGACCTGGGAGTACCCGACGCAGGGGCGGATCGCCGAGCCGAGCGCCGAAGCGGTCCTTGCCGAGATCAACGGGCACAACGCCGACGGCGAGCCGCTGTCGGCCTATACCCAACTGAAGGACGACGGCAGCACCAGTTGCGGCTGCTGGATCTACTGTGGAGTGTACGCGGACGGGGTGAACCAGGCCGCCCGCCGCAAGCCGGCCGCACAGCAGGACTGGATCGCCGCGCAGTGGGCCTGGTCCTGGCCGGCAAACCGGCGCATCCTGTACAACCGCGCGTCGGCCCGGCCGGACGGCAGCCCGTGGAGCGAGCGCAAGAAGCTGGTCTGGTGGGAGGAGCGGGCCGGTCGGTGGAGCGGGTACGACGTGCCGGACTTCGAGCCGACCAAGCGACCCGACTACGTGCCACCGCAGGACGCGCAGGGGCCAGCCGCGCTCGCCGGTACCGAACCGTTCATCATGCAGGCCGACGGGAAGGGCTGGCTCTACACGCCGGCCGGCGTGGCCGACGGCCCGCTGCCGACGCACTACGAGCCACAGGACTCCCCTGTGGACAATCCGCTGTACCGGCGGCGGCGCAACCCCGGCCGGCTGGTCTACCCGCACGAGCACAACCGGTACCACCCGAGCGGCAGCCAGCCGGGCGCCGATGTCTTCCCGTACGTGCTGACCACGTACCGGCTCACCGAACACTTCACCGCGGGCGGCATGACCCGCTTCACGCCGTACCTGGTCGAGCTGCAACCCGAGCTGTTCTGCGAGGTGTCGCCGGAGCTGGCCCGGCAACGGGGCCTGGTACACGGCGACTGGGCCACCATCATCACCGCCCGGGGTGCCATCGAGGCGCGGGTACTGGTGACCGACCGGATACCCCCGCTGCGCCTGGACGGCCGCGTGGTGCACCAGATCGGCGTGCCGTTCCACTTTGGACCCAACGGGCTGGCACGTGGCGACGCGGCGAACGAGCTGACCGCGGTCGCGCTGGATCCCAGCTCCCACATCCAGGAGGACAAGGCGCTGTCGGTGGACATCCGGCCCGGCCGCCGGCCACGCGGCGCTGCGCTGCCGGCGCTGGTACGCGAATACCGGAAGCGGGCCGGGATCACGGCGCAGACCGGGACGGAGGACTGATGACCGAGCGGATGGGCTTCTTCACCGATACCAGTGTCTGCATCGGCTGCAAGGCGTGTGAGGTGGCCTGCAAGGAGTGGAACGCCATCCCGTCCGACGGAGCCGGCTTCACCGGCATGTCCTACGACAACACCATCGGCCTGGGCGCCGACACCTGGCGGCATGTCGCCTTCATCGAGCAGCCTGGGGCCCTGGCGCCTTCGGCGCCAGACTTCCGCTGGTTGATGTCGTCGGACGTGTGCAAGCACTGTACCCACGCCGCCTGCCTGGACGTGTGCCCGACCGGTGCGCTGTTCCGCACCGAGTTCGGCACGGTGGTGGTACAGGAGGATGTCTGCAACGGCTGCGGCTACTGCGTGCCCGCCTGCCCGTACGGCGTCATCGACAAGCGTGCCGACGACGGCCGGGTGTGGAAATGCACCATGTGCTACGACCGGCTCTCCGCCGGCCAGGAGCCGGCCTGCGCCAAGACCTGCCCGACCGAGTCCATCCAGTTCGGCGAGCTGGATGAGCTGCGCGGGCGGGCGCAGCAACGGGTGGAGCAGCTGCACCGCGACGGCGAGCCGCGCGCGCGGCTGTACGGCGCCGACCCGGACGACGGCGTCGGCGGTACCGGCGCCTTCTTCCTGTTGCTGGATGAGCCGGAGGTGTACGGGCTGCCACCCGACCCGGTGGTCACCACCCGGGACCTGCCGGCGATGTGGAGGCGGGCCGGCCTGGCCGCGCTGACCCTGCTCGCCGGCATCGCCGCAGCCTCGCTGGGCCACCCAACCAACCGGCGGCGGCCGTGAGTCGCCGCGAGCGGGCCATGGTGCCACCGGCGGAGTTCCGCTCGTACTATGGCCTGCCGGTACTGAACAAGCCCACCTGGCAGGCGGCGGACATCGCCGGGTACCTCTTCCTCGGCGGCCTCGCCGGTGCCTCGTCTACTCTGGGCGCCGCGGCCGAGCTGACCGGCCGGCACCGGCTGGCCCGTCCCGCGAAGCTCGCCGCCGCCGGCGCGCTCGCCGCCGGGCTGTACGCGCTGGTACACGACCTGGGGCGACCGGCGCGCTTCGTCAACATGCTGCGGGTGTTCAAGGTGACCTCACCGATGAGCGTCGGCTCCTGGCTGCTGGCCGGGTACGGTCCACTTGCGACGGTCGCCGCCGGTGCCACGCTCGCCCCTCGCCTGCAGCCGCTGGGCCGGGTTGCGACCGTCGGCGCTGGGCTGGTGGGCCCCGCGGTGGCGGCGTACACCGGGGTGCTCATCTCGGACACGGCGGTGCCGGTATGGCACGAGGCGTACCGGCAGATGCCGTTCCTG
>JAFMQQ010000403.1 GCA_017354595.1 Micromonosporaceae bacterium | reverse complement strand
GCGGTTGCGTGCCGGTAGCCGCGCAGCGTCCACGGCGCGTCGGTACCGCGGGCAGCCGGCTCGACCGGCTCCGGCCGGCCGGCCGCGATCGCCGGGTGCACCGTCGTGACGATCTCGGCCAGTTCGTCGGCCCGGTACCGCAGGAAGAAGTGGCCGGCCTGGTCCAGCACCACGAGACCGACCGTGTCGCTGAGGAACTGCCATTCCGCGTACCGCTCGGTGAAGTAATCCGTTACCGGGTCCTCCGAACCGACCACCGAGATGACCGGCGCGCACAGCTTGCCGGCCCCGCGGTCGAGCAGGCCGGTGAAGTACTCCTCCGCGGCGCGTGAGTCGGCCCGCATGTTGGAGATGATCCGGTCGGCCTGCTCCGGCTCCACCTCGTCGATATCCACGCCCATCGACTTGAGCCAGCTCGCGTAGTGCCGGTTGCTGCGCAGCTTCTCCAGCCGGGCGCGGATCGCCGCGATCGGCCCCCTGGGCCGGGCGAACGGGAACATCGCTCCGATGTAGACGGCCGTCAGCTCGCGCCCGGCCGCCTCCAGCCGTCGGGCCACCTCGACGATGATCGCGCTGCCGACGCCGCAGTGACCGTAGAGCACCAGCGGCCCGCTGATCCGATCCAGGACTTCGTCGGCCACCCGGGCGGTCAGCTCGTGGAAGGGCAGGGCCGGCTCGTCCAGACCGATGTCGTGGCCGGGTACGGCCAGCGCGTACAACGACCGGCCAGCCGGTAGGGCATCGGCCAGCGGCTGGTACACCACCGCGCTGCCGCCACCGTACGGTACGCAGACATAGGACACAGTGGACTGTCCACTGGGGACTTTCCTGGTCAGCTCGTGGAGCAGCGGTCGCCGGTCGCCGGCGTCGGGCGTGCTGTCGATGAAAGCGGCCAGGTCGCGGATCGTCCGCCGGATGAACAGGTCGGTGACGCCCACCGGGCGGCCGGTACTCACCTTGCGTATCCTGGCGACCACCTGGGTGGCCAGCATGGAGTGCCCGCCCAGGTCGAAGAAGTCGTCGTCGATACCGAGGGTGGCGATACCGAGTACGGCCGACCAGATCTCGGCTACCATCCGCTCGGTACCGGTACCCGGCGGGGTGGCCGCCGCGCCCGGTTCCCGGGTGGCCACCGGTACCGGCAGCGCCGCGCGGTCCAGCTTGCCGCTCGGTGTCAGCGGCAGCGCCTCCAGCGTCACCAGCGCCTGCGGCACCATGTAGTCGGGCAGCTTCTCCTTCAGTGCGGCCCGCACCTCGGCCCGCTGCGCCGGTCCCACCAGATATCCGGCCAGCCGCGGGTCGCCCGGCGAGTCCTCGCGCACCACGACCGCGGCGTCGCTGACTCCGGGCAGCTCGCGCAGCACGCTCTCGATCTCACCCAGTTCGATCCGCAGGCCGCGCAGCTTGACCTGGTGGTCGAGCCGGCCGAGGAACTCGATCGCCCAGCCGCCGTCCGGCTCGGCCCGCCAGCGGGCCAGGTCGCCGGTGCGGTACATCCGCCCGCCGGGCGGCCCGAACGGGCAGGGCAGGAAGCGTTCCGCGGTCAGCGCCGGGCGGCGGTGGTACCCGCGGGCCAGACCGGCGCCGCCGATGTACAGCTCGCCGGCGACCCCGACCGGTACCGGAGCCAGCCGACTGTCCAGAATGTACAGTTGCAGGTTGGCGATGGGTGCACCGATCGGCACGGTTGCCCGCCCGGCCAGGTCGCCGGGGGCGCATGTCCAGGCCGAGACATCGATGGCCGCCTCGGTCGGTCCGTACAGGTTGTACAGCCGGCAGCCGGGCAGCCGGCGCAGCAACTCCTGCGCGGTGCTGACCGGCAGCTGCTCGCCACTGCAGATCAGCCGGCGCAGCGTACCGGCCGCCTCGACGCCAGGCTCGGCGAGGAACACGGCGAGCATCGACGGTACGAAATGCGTGGTGGTGATCCGTTCGGCGACCAGCAAGTCGCGCAGGTACGCGGCGTCCCGGTGGCCGCCGGGCCGGGCAAGTACCAGCCTGGCCCCGGTCTGCAACGGCCAGAAGATCTCCCACCCCGACACATCGAAGCTGGTCGGTGTCTTCTGCAGTACCGCGTCCTGCGCGCCGAGCCGGTACTCCCGTTGCATCCAGTCCAGCCGGTTGGCGACCGCGCGGTGGGTGTTCGGTACGCCCTTGGGCCGGCCGGTGGAGCCGGAGGTGTAGATCAGGTACGCCAGGTTGTCCGGGCCGGCCAGCGGTACCGGGTTGCCGTCCGGCTGTCCGGCCCAGGTGGCGTCCTCGTCCAGGACCAGCACCGTGGCGCCGGTGGCGGGCAGCCGGTCACGCAGGTGACTCTGCGCCAGGACCACCGGCGCACCGGCGTCGGTGAGCATGAAGGCGAGCCGGTCGGCCGGGTAGTCCGGGTCCAGCGGCAGGTACCCGCCACCCGCCTTCAGCACCCCGAGCAGCCCGGCCACCATCTCCACGCAGCGCTGCGCGCAGACCGCGACCAGTGTCTCCGGCCCGACGCCTGCGGCGCGCAGCCGGTGCGCGATCCGGTTGGCCATCGCGTTGAGTTCGGCGTACGACACCGACCGGCCCTCGTAGGTCACCGCGGTCGCCTCCGGCGTGCCGGTCGCCTGCCGCTCCACCAGTGCGTGCAGGGTCGCCTCCGGTACCGGTACCGCGGCGCCGGTACCGGCGGCGAGCACCAGCTCGCGTTCGCCGGTACCGAGAATGTCCAATGTGGATATCGGGTCGTCCGGCGCGGCGACAATCGCGCGGAGCAGCCTCTCCCAGCGCGCCGCGATCCGCTGCACGCTGCCCCGGTCGAACAGGTCGGTGTTGTACACGACCTTGCCCCACAGGCCACCGGGCAGCTCGACCGCGTGCAGCTCGAGGTCGAACCGGGTCGCCGGCAGCTCCATCGGCGTCCACCGGAACTCCACCGCGGAGCCGGCCGCGTCAACGAACCGGCCCATCTCGTAGTTCTGCAGCACGAACATCGCCTGGAAGACCGGTGACCGGCGCACGTCGCGCGGTACCCCGAGCTCCTGCACCACCCTGGCGAAGGGCACCTCGGCGTGCTCGAAGCCGTCCAGCACCGCCTGCCGGGTGCAGTCGAGCAGGTCGCGGAAGCTGGCTCCGCCGGACACCTCGGCCCGCAGCGGCAGCATGTTGATGAACATGCCGACCACGTTCTCCAGCTCCGGTGCGGACCGCCCGGCGGTGGAGACGCCGACGGCGAAGTCGTCCTGCCCGCTGTGCCGGGCCAGCAGCACCTGGTAGGCGGCGAGCAGCGCCATGAACGTGGTGGCGCCCGCGGAGCGGGCCAGTGCGGCCAGGCCGTCGGTGACGCCACGCTCCACAGTGAACTCGACGAAGTCGCCGTGGTAGGTCTGCACCGCCGGCCGGGGCCGGTCGGCCGGTAGCTCCAGTGCCGGGGTACCGGCCAGGCGTGCGGTCCAGTAGTCGAGGTGCGCCCGCGCCGCCGGGCCGGCCAGCGCATCCGCCTCCCAGTGGGCGAAGTCGCCGTACCGCACCGGCAGCTCGGGCAGCTGCCCGCCGCGGTACAGGGTGACCAGGTCGCGCAGCAGTACGTCGACCGACCAGCCGTCACCGATGATGTGGTGCTCGGTGAGCAGCAGGATGTGGTCCACTGTGGACAAACGGATCAGCAGGGCGCGCAGCAGCGGCGCGCGGGACAGGTCGAACGGCTCCAGCGCGGCGCGGTCCACCAGCGCCTGCGCGGCGGCCTCGTCCGGCGCATCGACGCGGCGCAGCGGTACCTCGACCCGGTCGGGTACCAGCACCGTGGGTCGGCCGTCCGGGTCGGCGGGGAAGCAGGCGCGCAACTGCTCGTGCCGCGCGGTGAGCGCGTCGAGCGCGGCCTGCAGCCGGTCGGTGTCCAGCGGGCCGCGCATCCGCAGCGGTACCGCGATCAGGTATGCCGCGGAGCCCGGCGCGACCTGATCCATGAACCAGACCCGCTCCTGGGCGAAGGACAGC